>JASFVG010000110.1:0-11578 GCA_050049955.1 Anaerolineae bacterium
ACGCCACTTTCAGCCCCTTCAGCGGTCTAGCCACTTTTTGGCTAAGCGCGTCCGCATCTAGGTCGCTGCTCAGCACCTCCAATAGGTGGCGTGCCCGTGCCTCCCCCTTGTACTCAAACCCCAGGATCCGTTCCATCTTATTGCGCCACTCCGCATCCTCGCGCATTCTGATGTCGGCATCACGGCAGTGCTGGTAACAGGCAGGGCAGGGTATAACCATGTCCCACCCGGCCTCTTGAGCCAGCGCGACGTTGCGCCCAGGTAGGGCCAGGCCTAGTTCGTGATCAAGGCTGTGGGCTGACGAAGCGCCGCAGCAGTTCCAGTCGTCAAGCTCGACCAATTCGACACCCAAAGCATCACAGACGGCCTCGGTGGAAAGGCCGAACTCCACAGCCGTGGTCTCGGACGTGCATCCAGGGTAATACGTGTACTTCACTCGCGCACCTCCGTAGGCGAGGCAACATCCGTCTCAGACGGCGAGGCTGGAACGGAAGCGGCTTCCACGTAGAGTGCCCTGAGCTCCGCCAGACCTCTGATCCGGTCCGGCAGGACGGAGAGCTTCCTGTTCACGACGAGACTGCCCGCTAGCTTCATATCACCAAGAAGCCCCCGGAAGAACACTGGGTATTCCTTGAGCAGGCATCTGGTCTTGAACTCTGCCAGCATGGTGACCTCGTGCATCCGCCCCCACAGCCTAATGCTATCGAGAAAGGCCCGGTGCAGAGAGTAGATCGCGGTCTCCGGCGCGTAGCCCTCTTCCAGTGCCATCTGGCGCAACACATCCATCACCGGGGCCAACCTGATCTGGTTGGGACACCTGGTGCCGCACGCCTCGCATCCCACACACATCCAGATCGTCGTGCTGCCAAGCACCTTCTCCTTCTGTCCAAGCTGGATCATACGGAGCAGCTGGGCCGGCTTGTAGTCCATGACAAACGCTGTTGGGCATCCGGCTGAGCACTTCTGGCAGTAGAAGCAGCCGCGGATGTTCTCGCCGCTCAATGCCTCTACAGCATGGCTGAAAGCAAGATCGGTCCCTACAGCCAGCGCCATTGCTTCCTCCATACGCTATTCCCCGCCTTTCGCGAACACCGGGAACCTGATGCCGCCGCCAAAGAACAGCCAGTCACCCTGGTCCCTACGCATACCGAAGCGATACGCCGTACGCTGCACGCCCAAGATAGTGCTCGGCTACTGGCGACTACCGGATAACTGAGCCTGCTGGCGCTTCCAACTCGATCGCGTGGATCACGACCACCGAGTCCGAAAACCCTCGGCGCTATCTAGAACACGCCCGAGTTGTCCACCAACCGGAGCACCATGATGGCCATATCCAGTGTCTCGCTGCTGTCGGTGACGAAATAGTCCTCGAGCGTGACCTCGTGACGGAAGCCGAGATTCTCGAACGCTTTCACCACCTGAGGTTGGGTCAACACGACCTCGGCGTACAGTTGCTGAAGGCCAACCCGGCGCGCGATCTCGATAAGGCTCCGCACCATCAACGTCCCAATCCCCTGACGACGGAACCGGTGATCGAGAAAGATGCGCACCCAGGCCAGATGACGGTGAAAATGGTCACCGAAGTGCAGGGTGGCGTCGCCCACGATCTCGTCCTCGACCACAGCCACCAGGGGGAACACCCTCTCGAGGTTCACGTTCTCGACCCAGCTCTTCACCACTTCAGGATCGCCTGCGTCCGTGCGGAAGTACTCGAGGTCCTGGTCCGACGCCCGGGCGAAGAGATCCGCGAGGGTCTGCCCGTCTCCGGTCGACAGCGGGCGCAGTAGCAGCCGCTTTCCAGACGGTAGCGTCTTCAGTTTCCGATAGTGCTCTAGCTGACTCCACACCTCTGTCATGTTGACTCTCACTCCTGACTAACCCACCATCCCGACGCGCGTCTGGAGAGCGTGTCGAACCCATCCGCTGCGATCCCCAGTATCCTGTCCGGCCAGCATCGTCGGGCCAGACCTCCCTAGCATATGCCGCGGTCCTGAAGCCTGTCCACTAACGCGGCGCCGATGCCTCGCACGGCACCTGCTCTTCCCGCCCAGACCGGGAGCCGGCCGGTCCGTCGCCCAGCTAGGAACTCCCACCCTCACCGCTGAGCCCCTCACCTGCGAGGACCCCGTCCACAAGGCCCTCACCGACCCGCTCATTGAACAACAGCCTCGGATCCACGTAGTGGTCCTCGAATCCCCAGGTCTCCTCCGGCAGCCCCAGAGCGACCGCGACCAGCTGTGTGAAATAGACCACCGGGATCTTTGAACCGGCGCGACTGATCTGGCTCTCACGCTGTGGGTAGTCGAGGTTGAACTGGCACAGCGGACAAGCCGTGACGATCACGTCCGCTCCGTGCTCATTTGCTGATGCGACGATGTCCTTTGACAGCGACTCTGTGACGGCGGGTTCCTTCACGGTCAAATAGGAGCCACAGCATTCAATGTTGTAGGGGAAGTCGACCGGCTCCGCCCCCAAGGCTCGTAGTAGATCGTGAAGAATTCGCGGATCCTCCGGGTTATCAAGACCAATCTCGTCGAAGGGACGGAGCAGCAGGCAGCCGTAGTAGGGAGCTGCGCGAAGCCCTTTCAGAGGCCGAACCACGCGCTCGGCCAGCGGCGGTACTCCGGCAGCGGCCTCCTTCTCCCAGCCCAATTCGTCCCGCAACACCTCGAGGAAGTGCGACACGTAAACCTCTCCAACATACTCCTGCTCCGTGAACCAGTTGATGCGGTCCAGCATCTCCTCATCGCGCTCGAGCAGCGCCTGCGACCGCCGAAGAACATTGAAGCAGATCGCACACAGCGTTGTCACCTGCTCGCCGGCTTCCTGGGCCTGGTAGAGGATGCGGGTCGGAGCGATGAGGGCCATAGAGTCGTCCAGCATCAGCGGAAACGTCGCTCCGCAGCACTGCCACTCGGGAAGCTCATCAAGTCCCAATCCGAGCGCTTCCGCCACTGCCCGCCCGGAGCGATCGTAGTTCTTCGCCTTTGTGGAGAGTGTACAACCTGGAAAGTAGGGTATGCCCATAGAGGTCTCCGTAGTGCGGTGGTCCAATGGCGGACTGGTAGATCGAGGCCGCCGGTCACCTGTCTACCGGTTCGCCCCGGGGCCAGCTACTTCATATACTTCCTGCATCCGCCGATAATCGCCAGCTGGGGCAACTCCTGCAACAGGTCCGGCGGGAGCGCCGTCAGATCCAGTTTGGCGACACCCTTGCGCAACGCGATCTGGCGCATCGCCTCCATCAGCCGAGGCAGGTCCACCCCTTTCGGACAGCGCGCAACGCACGTCAGACACGAAGCACAGATCCAGATGGTATTGCTCTCCAGAACATCCTCGATCCCCAGCTGCGCCATACGGATGACCTGGCTCGGGAGGATATCCATCGTCGCCACGATCGGACAACCTGCGCTACACTTGCCGCATTGGTTGCAGGCCAGGAGATCCTGCCCGCTGATCTCCTCAACCTGCTGTACGAAGTGACCGCGCACTTTGTCGATCGATATCTCAGTTCTCATTCCACCTCCAGGAACCCGGCCTCGACACCTGACCAGCCTGGCCGTCTGGCGCGGCGAAACCAGGCCTCCCTAGCCAGCTTCTCCCACCGATCGCCTGGCTGAGAGCAGCGTGTTCTTGAGCAACATAGCAATGGTCATGGGCCCGGTGCCTCCCGGCACTGGCGTGATGTAGCCGGCGATCTCCTTGGCCTCGTCGAAATCGACATTGCCTACCACGCGATACCCACTCTTGGTCGACGCGTCCTTCACGCGGCTCCAGCCGACATCGATCACCGCCGCGCCCGGCTTGACCCAGTGACCCCTCACCATCCCTGGCTCGTCGATAGCTGCGACGAGGATATCGGCACGCCGGCTGATGCCCTCTAGATCCTCAGTGTGAGGATGGCAGATGCATAGCGCGGCTCCCCGGTGAAGGAGCAGCATCGCGGTCGGCAGGCCGACGATGTTGCTCGGGCCCAGCACCACTGCTTCCTTGGCCTTGATGTCAACGCCGTATCGATCGAGCAGCTCAATGCACCCCAGTGGCATTGCAGGCGCGAACGTGGGCTCGACGCCTTGTAGGGTCAGACGCGCGATGTTGACTGGGTGAAAACCATCCACGTCCTTCTCCAACGCGATGGCGGCCAACGTCTCATCCTCGTCCAGATGCTTCGGCAAGGGAAGCTGCACCAGGATTCCGTGCACCTCGGGGTCGCCATTTAGGGTCGCTATCTCGGCGAGCAGATCCTCTTGGGTGATACCCTCCTCCAGGTGACGACCGAAGGCGCGCATCCCCGCCTGCTCGGCCTGCTTCTCCTTCATGCTCACATAGGAGGCCGAACCAGGATCCTCTCCCACCAGCACCGTCGCCAGGCCAGGCACCACACCGTGCTCGTCCTTCAGGCTCTGGACCCCAGCCCGAACCTCCTCGCGTACCGCAGTGGAGGTTGCCCTTCCGTCAAGTAGTTGCGCTGTCATGACTCTCTCCCGCTCAGCCCCTCAACAGGCAGACAGGCTTGGACCCTGGCTTCACTGTCTCTAGTGCTTGGCCCTGGCCCGCCTGTCCACCCAACCAGGTGTTGTGGTCGATGACCGGCCCCATCGACCATGCCTTCAACGCTACAGACGAAGGTAGGAATCGGTGTAGATCACCTTGTTGACCAGGATCTGGGCCGTCTTCCAAACGTCAGCCTGCTCTGGATCATCAAGGTCGAAGTCGTCGGGATTGGGATCCTCCATCCCTGCGATACGGTCGTACAGCTTGATCAGCGAGCTACCGAGGGGTGTCGAGTCATCCCGCTCCTCAATGATACGGATGAACTCCATCAAATCCTCATCGAATGGGTCAGCGATGATGATGTCGATCCCCGCGCCCATGATCATCACCTGATACACACGATTGAGCAGGGGGCGCATCGCGTGCGGCACCGCATTGGAGACGTTGGATAGTCCGGCATTCGTCTTGGGCGCCGGATCCCACGCATACTGGATCATACGAACGGCCTCGAGGAAAGCCGGGCAATACTCCTGGCAGCCAGACACGGTCAGCACCAGCGGATCGATGATGAAATCCTCCATCGGGAAGTCGATCTCCAGCATGCGGGGGATCAACTTCTCGATCGCGATCGTCACCCGCTCCTCGGCGCTGACCGGGATCATTCCAGATTCCATCGTCAATCCAATGAGCCGTGCGTTGTACTTCTTCGCCACCAGCGGTACGCTCTCGAGCGACTCCTCCTTGGCGCTCACCGAGTTGATGATCGGCTGCGCCTTGGAGACCACCTGGCAGGCTGCCTCGATGGCATCCAGGTTCGTGGTGTCGAAGACCAGGGGCGCATCCACGACTTCCTCGACGGTCTTCACTAGCCACGGCAGAAGCTCGTGGCCCTCCTTTTTCTGGGGACCTATGTTCAGATCTACAGCGGCTGCTCCAGCGTCTACCATCCGCACCGCCGCATCCTGGAAGAACTTGGCATCTCTCTCCCTGATTGCTGCAGCCACCTTGGGAGATACAACGTGGATGTTCTCACCGATGATGTACATGGCTATTCCTCCTCTTTCGTATCACGCTTCACCCTCAACACTGCACGCACGACCCTTCCAGCCAATACCGTGACTTGCCCGGCGTCAGCCCTGTCCGTTCAAGATTCGAGCTCCGATCCCCCGCACAGCCTGGTATAGGACGCTCTCTTTCGGAAGCTCCACGAGGGGACGCCCCGTAAACTCGAACTCCGCCATGGCCGGTTCCTCTGGCAGCGTCCCAATCAAATCCAGGTTGGCTTCCTGAATCGCGGCCGCCAACGGCTCCGGCATCAGCCCGGTAGACGCGGGCGAGTCGGCATCAGCCTGTCGCGAACCCCTGAGGCGATTGACCACCAGGTAGACGTGCTCCACACCGATCTCTAACTCAGGCACCATCTCCTCCATCCGCTTTGCTGTGATCAGGCCCCGTAGCGTTGGGTCTGTCACCAGCAACAGCACATTAACATCCCGAGTCGTGCGCCGGCTCAAATGCTCCATGCCTGCTTCGTTGTCGATCACGACGTAGTCATACTGTTTCTCTAGCCGGTCCAGTATGACCCGCAGCATTTGATTGGCCGCGCAATAGCATCCAGGCCCTTCCGGGCGCCCCATCGCCAGTAGATCGACCCGCTCCCCTTCAACCAACGACATCTGCACCTGATAGTCCAGGTATTCGTGCTTGCTCATCCCGCCAGGCATCGAGCCAGCCAGGGCTCCGCTCGTCTGTACCTGGCCTAGCATGTCCTCGCGAATCCCGCCAATCGTCTGATGGAGCTCCATCCCCAGGACGAGGTTGAGATTGCTGGCGGGATCGGCATCTATCGCCAGGATGGCGCCCGACCGCTCCTCCACGAGGTAGCGGATCAGAAGGGCGCTAAGCGTCGTCTTCCCCGTGCCCCCCTTACCGGCCAACGCTATGATGGTGGTGGTCAAGTCGAACTCCCTCTCTTGCTCTCACAACGCCCTATGGCGCACTCTTCAGCAGCGACGGGAACCTGCTCGCGTCCGTGTGCGGAAGGAACAGCGCTGCGTTGAACTCATCGAAGAACGTATTGTCGGCCGAAAGCTCTAGGTAGGTCATCATCTCTCCCACCTCTGCCACCCGCTGGCGCATCTCGCGGGATAGGAGAGCCATGTACGCGCCTCGGACCGACGTATTGCCCAGGAAATGGAAGCTCTCGTACGGCATATCTGGCAGCAAACCGATCTGAATGGCTTTCTCGACGTCGATGTACTGGCCAAAGGCACCGCCGATCAGCACCCGCTCCACAGTATCCAGCGTCAGCCCCACACTACGCGCGAGGATGGAGAAACCCGCGTAGATGGCAGCCTTCGCCCGCATCAGGTTGTCGAGATCGACATCCGTGATGACGATATCGTCGCCGCTAGCCGTACTGTCACCCCAGGCGATCACATACTCATAGCCGTGGCGCCCTTCCCGCACGCGCTCTGTAGGTAGTCCGTTGTTGACGTTCCCGCTCTTGTCGATCACACCCGCAGTGAACATCTCCGCCATCAATGAGATCAACCCGGACCCACACAGCCCGCGGGGTCTGGGCGAGGCCCGTTCCTCATCGCCGATCACACGATAGGTTGCCTCGTACGTCGCCGGATCGATCCAGACCTCCTCAATGGCGCCAGCTGTCGCGCGCATCCCGTCCACGACACCCGCGCCCTCAAAAGCAGGCCCAGCCGAGCAGGCACAAGCGATAAGCCACGAGCAATCGCCGAGCACCATCTCACCATTCGTGCCGACATCCACAAACAGCGTCAACTTGTCCGTGCTATCGCACATCCCGGAGCTGAGCACGCCAGCCGTGATGTCCGCCCCCACGTAGGAGGCGATACCCGGCAGGCAGTCTACCGTCGCCGCCGGGTTGATCGCCAGGCCAACCTCCCAGGCCTCGAAAGGAGGCAACTGGTTGACTGCGGTGATGAACGGCATCAATCGAATCGGATCTGGTGGAATCGCAGCGAAGAGATGGAGCATCGTGCTGTTTCCGGCCACCACCGCCTTGTAGATCTCATCTGTCCTGATGCCGCGCTCCTCGGCTGCCTGCCCCAGGAGGCGGTTGAACGTCTCCACGACGAGACGCTGTAGCTCCTCCTGACCATACTTCTGCTTGGAGGCGTAGATGATGCGGGAGATCACGTCCTCTCCACGCGCAATCTGGCCATTGTAGTCTGCCTGCTGGGACATCACCCGCCCGCTGATCAAATCCACCAGCCAGACGACGTTGCTCGTCGTGCCGATGTCCATCGCGACGGCCCACAGGCTCTCGAGGTGTTCACCAGGGAGCACATCGATCAGGCGCGGGGGGCCGGCGGGGCGGTGCCAGCTGTCCAGCTCGACGACAACGGTCACCGTCCACTCTCCCTCTCGCAGCGCGGGCCCGAGCTTCCGTAGAACCGGCAGCGAGACCTCAACGCCCTCCAGACCATAGCGTCGTGCCATCTCCCCCTTTAGCCTGGACCAGTCGTCCCTCTGATCCTCAAGACTGGGGGGGGCGAGGGTGACGACGAACTTGCGCAGCGGTTGGCCTTGCAGGGTGTAGCGGAACGGAAGCTCGACCTCTCTGGCTCGTTTGCCCGTCTCCAGCCGCCGCTCAATCTTCTCCTGCGGGGGTACGGTTACATCGACATCTCCCTCAACAGCAGTTCGGCACGCCAGCGCGTACCCCTTTGCCACGTCCTCCCGTGCCAGCCGCCCTGTCGAGAGGCGCCGTACTCGCCCCTCCTCAACGACGACCGCGCAGCGACCACACCGCCCCTGACCACCACAGGGCATCTGGATGTCGACGCCGGCCTGCTGAGCAGCATCGCTCAACAACGTGCCCGAAGGCACGTCGATCTCACGGTCAGCGGGTTGGAATCGAACTCGGCAGTTTGCCATGTCGGAGCCTCAAGGGACCCGTAGTCGAGGGCGCGGTACACCCCGCCCGGCCGTCCAGTTTCCAGCAGCATGGAACGAAGCAGGGCGGCCGGGGCCACCATCATCCATCGGCGCGGTCCAGCGTTGAGCCGTTCGCGGCTCAGTCAGTCACCAGGGAGCCCTACCCTTGACCCCAGATCTTAAGGTAGCTGGGCAGATCAACCGCCTCACGCGGCCCGACCAGGATCTCCCAACCGGGCAGCTCTTCCTCCAGCTCTCCCAGGAGTACGGCTACGTGACCAGGAAGGATCAGCTTACGGTGCTCGATCTTGTCAGCCATGTTCGTGGTCCGCACTGCCTTGGCAATACGCTCGGCGTCGAACTCGCCTGCGGCCCAGGCGGTGAGCACACTCATCCCCTCCGCCGCGGCCACCAGGAGCCAACTCGGGATCCCACTCCCGTCCACCTCGTTTGCCACGGAGAAGTAGGTGATGGAGAAGTTGGTCGTCACCATCAGCGGCGAATCCGGCCCCGGGTCGTTGAGCTCGTAGACGCCCGGCTCAACCTGGATCGGCTCCTGCGGGTTGGTGTAGATGTTCGACCGAAGAACCAGCAACGGATAGACCGTGCCCGGGGTGAAGCTGTCCAGCACGATGAAACCCGCGTACTTGGTGATCGCCTGAGACGCTGCGACCGAGACCAGGCCTTCGTCATCAACGCACTCGCCGGGGAACTGGATTACCGGGAACCCCAACGGCCTGAACGTCTTGTCGATGGCCAGGCGCCGTATCAGCGTGTTCATCGCCAGGGAAGACCGCATGTCCCGCACGCCGGGGTCGAGGACGATTTCAGTGATGCCCGCTTCCTTGATCTTGTCCGTCAGGTCAGAGAGTTCGCTCATCGTCTCGGCTCGGATGGCCATCGGCGAGTCGTACTCCTTGGCCAGATCGGCAAAGGCTACCCAGCTGTCGGCCGTCGCCCCGTAGATCAAAGGCCGTGTCTCACCCGATGCCGCCTCCAGTCCTTTCGCCATCACAGCAGGATCATCGGCGATGAGGATCAGCGGCACCTGGGCCGTCTCCAGGACAGCCCCAACTGCTGCCGCAAAGGCCTCACTGGTACCTGTGGCCTGAACCGCCATGCCGTCCAGCGTCAATTCCATGCCGACGTACTCCACCACGTACGACATGGCCTCTTCGACCTGCGCCTTGATCTCATCCAGAGGCTGATCATCGTAGACGCGGATGAAGATGCCGGCCGGGTTGTAGAACCGCTTCTCGTGGCGGAACAGCACGATCTCGTTCCCGGCCTCCGCCTTGCGCCCGTTCCCCGTGAGCGTCACCAGTCGGATCGGCGGTGCCGCCGACTCGGCCAGCTGCTCCCGTGCCTCATCGGACACGTGTGGGCAGTCATCCAAGTCCGCCTGCTTCGCCGCGAGCTTCATCGCGAAAGCTAGGCAGGTCGGATAGTCGCAGTCCTTGCAGTTGGTCTGCGGTAGCAACTTGTAAATCTGAATTCCCGAAAGTGCCATGTTGTTCTCTCCCGAAACCGGTATCTATGCCTAGCCTACGCGCTGCCGTTCGCCGGTAGATGGCCCCAGCCTAGCATTTCGGCGTGCGCCGCGCTTCCCAGTGGCAATCCGCCCGCTCTCCTGAGCCCTAGGCTGCCGGTCACCTACCGGCTTCCCAATCTGCCAGTCTACCAATCCCCTAGCTCGTCAAGCATCTGATGGATGCGCCGCACGGACTCCGGATGCCGCAGCACAAGGACGTCAGCCGCCGACTCAACCAACGTGGCAGCCGTCACCGTCTCCCAGTTCACCGCCCGCTCCTCGAAGTCACCCCAGGCCTCCGGTACATCCTCGTCGACCTTGCTTTCCTTCTGACGCCAAGCCTCGTGGCCCACAATGACAATCATGGGCAGCTGAGTCATCTTGTCGCCCTGAAGGGCCGCCAGCCGGAGTCGCTCCATTACCGAGAAGCCGTACTCCATCCCATAGCCTACCCCGGCGCAGGTCGGATCCATTAGGATTCGGTCCAGCGGCAGGCCCATATCGCTGATCAAGATGTTTAGCTGCTTGGCCAGGTTGACGTCCATCGCCGTGGTAGCGATGACCAGCTGATCGTGCGCCAATGACGCCGCCGCAATCGTCCGGTAGTTCTTCTCCTCGCACAGGCCCAGTACGATCCTCTCGCCAGCCGCCTCCTCCGCCACGGCGACCAGAAGCTCGTTATCCGCCTCCACCTGTCCGGGACCCAGCACGATGAGCGGAAGCCCTGTGGCCTCTAGCACGCGCCTCACCGTGTCACGAGCCTTCTCAGCCGTGTTGGGCTCGCCAGCAGCGTCCGTCAGGCTGATCTGGAGCGCGATGATGTCTGCCCCCCGCTTCTCTGCAGCCTCCGCCCACTTGGCAGGGTCTTCCATCACGTCTCCCCAGGCCTCCATGAGAAGCGGTGACCAGTCCTCCGGCCGCTTGTCTTGGATCTCAACCGCTATCGCGGGACGGTGCCCTACGCTCCCCTCGAAGTCCAGGAAGGGGAGGGTCGATTGCCCGCCGACCGTCACAGTCCGCTTGCGGGTACCACCATCGGCCTCCGTGGCGCCTAACGTGATCTCGCGGACCTGCCCAGCCCTTCCTTGCTTCGGGATCTCTACAGTAGTCTCCCTGTTCTCGCTCCAGGGCGCCACTTCTGGTCGCGGGCGTAGCAGTTCCGCGGGAGCCGCCTCGGGCTCTTCCTCCAGGCGCGGTGCCGCGGCGGGCTCGTCCACCCCTACAGCAGGCGGTGCTGGAGCCGCTGCCACGACGGTCGCAGGTGCGACGGGCACCTCCCCACCAAGCTCGCGGAGGGCGGCAACCATCGCATCTCGGAAACGATCGATCACGATACCGGCTGTCATCTGCGCCAGCTGCTGAATGTCACCGGCTTCCACCGCCTGGACGCCGACCTTCGCCCTTGGCTCAGGCTCGGGTACCACAGGCGCTGCCTCGGGTTCGGCGGGCGTCGCCTCCGGCTCGGGCGGCTCGGGGACGTCCACGGGCGCAAGGGCCTCAGCCTCCGCCACTGCCTCGAGAGGCGCGGCCTCTGGCTCGACCGCCTCGCGCTCAGCCTTCGGCGCAGCCATGGCCGCGATCTCCTCCTGGGGCACGCCGACCCCACGCTCTCGCGGGTTCATCGGCCCCATCTCC
>JASFVG010000111.1:0-11568 GCA_050049955.1 Anaerolineae bacterium
CGTGCCATCGTCGCTGCACGTAATGCCAGCAGATGGCCCCGGTCTTCGACTTTGCGTATGGTGAGTTAGTGCGAGGAGATGCTCAGAGAATGACAGAAGACGGAATGCGCGAGATAGTCGAGAAGGCCCTGGTCAAGGGCAACGGGATTCTCAGGCTGGAGCCGGCGTGGGTCGCCAGGGACTTCCTGCCCCCGGGCCGCCGCCTGGGGCTGAGTGATGAGGAGTATGCGGTCGGGGAGCGGGGCTGGATTTCAGAGCGTTGGCTCGGCTCCACGACCAAGGCTGACAATGCCGTCGGGCCGCCCGACGAGGGCCTGTCCTACGTGGCGTTGCAGGGCGACGGGAGGATAACGCTCAAGGAGGCGGTTGAGGTGGCGGGCCCGGCGATCATGGGCGAGGAGTACGCCAGGACCCACGCAGGATTGGGACGATTGGCGAAGATCTACGACTTCGCTGCACGGATCCCCTACCACCTTCATCAAATGAAGAAAGATGCGGCGCTGGTCGGGGCCAACCCCAAGGAAGAAGCCTACTACTTCCCGCAGGGGCTCGACATGGGCGCACAGCCAGAGACGTTCTTCGGGGTGCATCCCTACATCGCCCAGCAGAAACGGTATGACGTGCTCCTGCCCTACCTGGTGGAGTGGAAGGACGACCTGATCCTGAGGCACTCGAGGGCCTACCTGCTAATCCCGGGCGAGGGGTTCCACCTCCCGTCCGGGGTCCTGCACGCGCCGGGCACAGCCCTCACCATCGAGCTGCAGGAGGATTCGGACGTCTTCGCCATGCTCCAGGCCTTGGTTGCAGGGAAGATCATCTCGAAGGAACTGCTGTTCAAGGACGTGTGCAGGGAGGACCGGGAGTCGGAGGGGGAGCGAGCCATTCTCGGTCAGATAGACTGGGAGATCAGTGGCGATCCCTACTTCTACGAGAACCGACATACGTCGCCGCAGCTGATTGAGGATACGAAGCAAGAGGGAGGTGAGGAGTACTGGATCTACTACAACACGACCAAGTTCAGCGGCAAGAGGTTGGTTGTGAAGCCGGGCCAGCGCTTCACCAGCGTAGACAAGGGTGTCTACAACATCCTGGTGTGGCGCGGCCGGGGGCGCTACGACGGTCACAAGATCGAGGCCGGCAACTTCGACCAGGACGAGTTGCTCGTCTCCCACGGCAGAGCTACGGTGCCAATCGTGGTGGAAAACACCGGGACAGAAAACCTGGAGGTCTTCAAGTTCTTCGGGCCGGACATAAACCTCGATGTACCGATGATCACGCAGTACAAGCCCGTCTAATTCTATCAGAACCAAGGAGGTTGCCATGGGCAAGAAGAAGATTTCCGTTGGCGCGTGGGCGTACATATGGGGAGGGTATGAGGACGAGCCCATACCACTTCCCACGGTTGCAGCGAAGCTGCAGGAGATGAATTTCGACGGTATCGAAATGGGGGCCTTCGCTCCCCATCTCTCGCTGGAGGACGCTAAGGATCGGAAGAAGCGGCTTGAGGTGAAGAAGCTGCTCGACGACCACGGTCTCGAGGTGTCGGGCTTGGCGGCGGACTTAGGTGCCGTGCCGCCGGCCTTGGCGAAGCCCACCGACTACTTAGAGGTGCTGATGCGCAACCTGGACATCTGCCACGACCTGGAAACGAACAAGCTGCGCACAGACACGATCAGCCCGCCGACGGAGATCCCCGGAGGCATGGACTATGAGACCTGCTTCTGGCGGGTTGCCCAGGTGTTCCACCGGGGGGCCGAGGTGTGCGCCAACGAAGGCGTGAAGTTCGTGTGGGAGTTCGAGCCCGGCTTCCTCTTCAACAAGCCGAGCGAGATCGTCGGGCTGGTCTACGCCGTGGATCATCCCAACTTCACGGTGCTGTTCGATTCGTGCCACGCCCACATGTGTGCAGTCGTGGGCGCGCGGCAGATGGGCGAGAAGGAGACCCTGCCGGGCGGTGTGGTCCAGTTGACACATATGCTGACGGGCAAGATCGGCCACGTCCATTTCATCGACTCGGACGAAAGCCTGCACGACGACCACACCAGCACACACGCGCCGTTCGGCGAGGGCGTGCTCGACTTCGCGGCGATCGTCAAGGCGCTCGACGAGGCCGGCTATGACGACGAGTGGTGGCCGATGGACCTCTGCTTCTGGCCAAACGCGCTGGAGGCGACCGCGCCGGCGAAGAAGTTCATGGACGAACTGGCCGCGAAGTACGGCTAGGGCTGGGTACTGGGACGGTGTACGGAAGAAGGAGGTACTGACGATGGCGGAAATGATGAAAGCGCAAGTGTTCTACGAAGCTGAGAAGATGGATCTCCGGGAGATTCCAGTTCCCAAGGTGAGCGACGCAGACGTGTTGGTACAGGTGAAGAACTGCGGAATCTGCGGCTCGGACATCTCATACTTCTTCGGATTGAGTCCCACAGACAAGATGCCGATCGTGCTGGGTCACGAGTTCACGGGCGAGGTGGTTGAAGTCGGCGCGATCCCCAAGTCCATGGGGCTGTTCAAACCGGGTGACCGGGTGGTGGTTAACCCGGTGCAGCACTGCAACGCCTGCTACGCCTGCGCCGCCGGCAAGACGAACCTGTGCGCCAACTTGTACGTGCCGGGCGTCAACGCTGATGGTGCGTTTGCGGAGTATGCCCTCTCCCGCTACACCGGCTTGTTCAAGTTGGACGATGCGGTCAGCTACGCGGCCGGCGCGTTTATCGAGCCGCTGGCCTGCGCAGTCTACGGCATGAACAAGCTGGCAATCGAGCCCGGCCAGTTCGTCGCGATCTTCGGCCCCGGCCCCATCGGAATCATGATGGTGCAAATAGCGAAGACGACAGGTGCTGGCAAGGTGGCCATGATCGGAACCCGCGACTACCGTCTCGAAGAAGCTCGTAGGTGGGGCGCGGACTACATCATTAACACCAAGGACGACAAGTCACCCTACTACGTTGAGGACCTGAAGGCTGCGATCGCCGATTTGACGCATGGCCAGCTAGCCGACCGTGCGATCAACCCGGCCAGTCCGAACGAAGCGTTCGAGCAGGCGATTGACATCACCGGCGGTGGAGCGATCATCGTCCACTTTGGCCTCCCCAACGCGGACGATGTGATCCACATCCCGGCGGATGCCTTCCACAAAGAGGACAAGGAAATCCGCGCCTCCTGGCTGGCACCCGGCGTCTGGCCGCAGACCATCCGCATGATCCAAGAGGGCTTGCTCGACCTGGAACCGCTGGTCAGCAAAACCGTGCCACTGTCCGACGCCGCGACCGCCATCATCGACCTACGGGCGCGCAAGGATAATCCGATCAAGGTGCAGGTCACACCGTAGCGTAAGACACAAGATTCAAGGAGGAAGTGTTATGTCTCGACCAGTTACTCTATTCACCGGACAGTGGGCCGACCTCTCCCTGGAAGCGTTGGCCGAGAAGGTCAGCGAGTGGGGCTTCGACGGCCTGGAGCTGGCTTGCTGGGGCGATCACTTCGAGGTGGACAAGGCACTCGAAGACGACGGCTACGTGAAAACGAAGCGCGACCTGCTGGAGAAGTACGGGCTGCAGTGCTTCGCCATCAGCACCCACCTGGTAGGCCAGTGCATCTGTGACCCGATTGATGAACGCCACAAGGCCATTCTACCACCCCGACTGTGGGGAGACGGCGAACCCGAAGGGGTGCGGCAGCGTTGCGCAGAGGAGATGAAGGACACCGCGCGTGCCGCCAAGCTGTTTGGCGTCGACGTCGTCAACGGCTTCACGGGCAGCAGTGTGTGGGGCATGATCTACTTCTTCCCCCCCACGAGCCAGGCGGACATTGATGCCGGTTACAAGGACTTCGCCGACCGCTGGCTGCCTATCCTCGACGTATTTGAGGAGGAAGGCGTGCGGTTTGGGCTGGAGGTTCATCCGACGGAGATTGCATACGACATCGTCACGGCTCGCCGGGCGCTAGACGCGATTGACGACCATCCGCACTTCGGCTTCAACTTCGACCCCAGCCACTTCATACACCAGTTCATCGATCCGGTGTTCTTCCTCGATGAGTTTCCGGACCGCATCTTCCATATGCACGTGAAGGATTCACGCGTGCAGCTCAACGGGCGGAACAGCATCCTGTCCTCGCACCTTGACTTCGGCGACCCCAGACGCGGGTGGGATTTCGTCTCGCCCGGCCGGGGCGACGTCAAGTGGGATCGCATTGTGCGCGCGCTGAACCGCATTGGCTACCAGGGGCCACTGTCTATCGAGTGGGAGGACAGTGGTATGGACCGCGAATGGGGTGCACAAGAGGCGCTGGCAATGGTACGCAGCCAGGACTTCACCCCATCTGCGGTGGCATTCGACGCCGCGTTCTCTGGGGAGTGAAACGTGGGATGCAGTGCGTGCTGCTGCGCTTTGCGCACCAGAGGCTGCAGAGCACGGGACACTAGATGGAGGAGACTATGAGCAAGGAGACTGGGTTCACGACAATGGCGGGGGCCAAGGCCGAGGCTGAAGCCCCGGAGATTGGCGTTGGGATGCTGGGCTACGCCTTCATGGGCAAGGCCCATACCAACGGCCACAAGAAGATACCCTATCTGATGTATCCGCCGGTTGCGATTCCCCACCTGGTGGCCATCTGTGGGCGCTCTGAAGATGCGGTCGCAGAAGCGGCGCGTCGGTATGGGTACGAGGGCTACTACACCGACTGGCGCGAGATGCTGGAAGACGACCGGATCGAGCTCTTCGACAATGCCGGTCCCAACAGTATGCATGCCGAACCATCGATCGCCGCCGCGCAGGCTGGCAAACACATCCTGTGTGAGAAGCCACTGGCCCGCACTGCCGAGGAGGCGAAGCAGATGCTCGATGCCGTCGAGAAGGCTGGCGTCAAGCATATGGCGGCCTTCAACTACCGGTTCGTCCCGGCTGTGCGACAAATCAAGGAGCTGGTAGATAGCGGTGCGCTGGGCACGATCTACCACTGGCGCGCCGTCTATCTGCAGGAATGGATCATGCCGCACTACGATGCGCCCAAGTGGTGGCGCATGGACAAGGAGGTAGCCGGGAGCGGTGCGATCGGTGACCTCGGTGCGCACATCATCGATCTGGCTCACTTCCTCGTTGGGGGCATCGAGAGCCTTATGGCTTACACCAAGACCTTCATCAAGGAGCGAGCACTCCCAGACGATCCGGACACGATGGCGGAGGTGGGCGTCGACGACGCCTTCGTGGCAGCGGTCGAGTTCGAGAACGGTGCGCTCGGCACTTTCGAGTCGACAAGGTTCGCGCTTGGTCGCAAGAACTACAACTGCTTCGAGATCAACGGCGAGAAGGCCAGCGTGCGCTTCAACCTGGAACGCTTCAACGAGTTCGATATCTTCTACCGCGACGCTGAGCCGAAGGAGACGGCCGGATGGACGAATGTGCTCGTCACCGAGGGCGATCACCCCTGGATAGAGTACTGGTGGCCGCACGGCCACATCATCGGCTGGGAGCACACGTTTGTCCACGAGATAAACCACCTGCTGGATTGCATCGTCAACGACAAGGAGGTAGCACCCTACGGAGCGACTTTCGAGGACGGCTACCGTGCAGCCGTCATCTGCGATGCCATCGTGGAGTCGGCCGGGTCAAAGAAGCAGGTGGACATCAAGTACTGATCATGACCACGGCGGGGCGGGCTCCCCCTGCCCCGCCGCTCTCTCAGTCAGGGAGGAACTATGGCAAGGAAGAGCATTCGGCGACCCCTGATCGTAGGCGCGGTGCTGGTGATTGGGGCGGTGATCCTCAGGATTGTACTCCCGAGGATACTGCCTGAGGAGATGGCGCAAGGCGCTGCCTTCTTCACCGTCCTGTTCGGGATTCTCTCAGCCTATATCAGCGGCATCACCGTGCTGTCGCGGTCACTCAGTGGGAGAATCTCCCAGCAGCTATTCGGCATCGTGGAGAAGGTCCTCATCGCCGGAATCCTGCTGGGGGTAGCGGGTATGTTCCAACCATGGGTACAGGCTCTCTACTGGATAGGCTTCCTGGTCTTGTTCGCCTCGACCTGGTCCTTCACCGTATGGGGCTACGTGGTGCCAAAGACGCCGCAGACTGCCGAGTAGGAGTAGGCAGCGGAGACGTGTCCACCAGCGAATAGAAAAGGAGACAGCGAAGATGGGGCTTCTCGACCTGCGCCCACAGGCCAAACAGCGTTTGCCTGAGGAGATGATTGAACATCTGGAGTCATTCGAGTTGGATCTGAAGTTCTCAGCGGGTATCTGGTACTTCTCTCCTCCTGATAGCCGGTTTCACGACCACTACGGAGCCGACATAGCCATTGAGCAGCGGCTCGAGATTGCGGCCAAGTTGGCGGACTATGGGTTGGCGGGGATGGAGGCTCATTATCCCAACGAGATCAACGGGGAGAACCTGGATCTCTGGAAGCAGTTCAGCCGTGACACCGGCATCCGTGTCGTCACGGTCGTTCCCCTTCTCTTCTGGGATGACCAGTTTGAGTGGGGATCGCTCTCCAACCCGATCGATGAGCCGCGTCGGAAGGCCATCGAGCGTACCAAGCAAGCTTTCCAGCTAAACAAGGAACTGGACACGGACTTCGCTGTGGTTTGGCCCGGCATTGATGGATACGAGAACCCTTTCGCGGTTGACTTCGCGGGCATGCGTCGTCGCTTCGCCGAGGGCCTAGCCGAGGCCATGGACGCTGTGCCGGGTGTGCGCGTAGCCTTTGAGCCCAAACCGTACGAGCCCCGGGGGCACATCCTGTTCGGCACAACCGCAGAGGGCGTGCTGCTGGCCCACCTGGTCGAACCGCTTCTGAAGAGTCCCGAGAACCGTCGCTTGCTTGATGAGGGACATCGTCTATGTTGCCTGAACCCTGAGGTGGGGCATGTTCTGATGGGCTATGAGGATCTGGCCTACGCCTATTCGTGGCCGCTTTCGGAGGGTCGCTTGGCGCACACCCACTGGAACAGCCAGCCCTTGGGCAACTATGATCAGGACCTTAACGTGGGCGTCGTTTCGCCCGAGCAGACGGAAGCCCTGCTCTACACGCTCAAGATGCACGGCTACGACGGCTACTTCGGCCTCGACATCAACCCGGAGCGCATGCCCGTCGACGTGGCTCTGAAGATCTGCATGGACGCCATCCGTGCGGCGAACGACCGGATCAACGAACTGGACCACGAAGCGATTCTGTATACCCAGATGCACCCCGATCGAACACGGGGTTGGCTGGAGGCCTACCTCGTTCGTGCGCGAGCCTCACACCCCGAGCGTCTACCACCGCTGGCCCCTGTAGCACTGGACTGGTAGAGCGCGACGCGAGAGCCGTGGTTCGGGTGACGGGTATTGACCCGTCTTGCGTTCTACGCGGAGAGATCTGCAATGACTCCATACCTGCTTGGCATAGACGTGGGAACGACTGGCTGCAAGGCCCTGCTGATTGACCCCGCCGGAAGCGTGGTGGTCAGCGCCACCACGGAGTACCCGATGTCCACGCCCTATCCCCTGTGGGCCGAGCAGAACCCGGAAGATTGGTGGGCCGCCACCGTGACCAGTGTACGGCGGGTGCTGGTGAACAGCGGAGCACAGCCGGGACAGGTGTCCGGCGTGGGTCTCACCGGCCAAATGCATGGGCTGGTGCTGCTCGACCAATACGGCGAAGTTCTTCGACCCTGCATCATGTGGAACGATCAGCGCACCGCCGCCCAGTGCAGCGCCATCACGGAGAAGGTAGGAGCCGAGATGGTCCTGAAGCTAACCGGCAATCCGATACTGCCGGGCTTCACCGCGCCGAAGATCGTCTGGGTGCAGGACAGAGAGCCGGATCTCTTCAGCCAGGTAGCCAAGGTGTTGCTGCCCAAGGACTACGTGCGCTACCGCCTGACCGGAGACTTCATGACCGAGGTATCTGGGGCGTCCGGAACGTCCCTTCTCGATGTAGGCCAGCGCCGATGGTCGGATGAGATGGTGAAGGCCCTGGAGATACCTCGCGAGTGGCTCCCAGAGGTGACCGAGTCACCAGAGGTCAGCGCGTATGTGAGTACGCATGCCGCTCGCAGAACCGGTCTGCTCGAAGGTACGCCAGTGGTAGGTGGAGCCGGTGACCAGGCCGCCCAGGCAATAGGAACCGGGGTGGTCGTTGAGGGCATCGTGTCTGCCACCTTGGGTACGTCCGGCGTGGTGTTCGCCGCATCGGAGCAGTACCGCGTCGAGCCTGAAGGCAGGCTGCAGGCTTACTGCCACGCTGTTCCTGGTATGTGGCACCTGATGGGCGTCATGCTCTCAGCCGCCGGCAGTCTACGCTGGTATCGCGACACGTTGAGCGACACGGACACTACCGATGCCGACGAACCCGAGCGCGACCCGTACGAGGTGTTGCTCGAGCCTGCCGCTAGGGTGGCACCCGGCTGCGAGGGCTTGATCTTCTTGCCGTACCTGAGCGGGGAGCGCCACCCACACCCTGACCCCAATGCCCGGGGGGCCTTCACGGGCCTCACACTGCGGCACGGCAAGGCCCACCTGACCCGCTCAGTGTTGGAGGGGGTGACCTATGGGTTGCTTGACCTGCTAGAGCTGATGCGGGCACTAGGACTCTCCATCGAACAGGTGCGCGCTTCTGGAGGCGGTGCCAGGAGCCCCCTGTGGCGCCAGATCCTGGCTGACGTGTTCGGCACCGAGATGGCCACCGTGAACGTGACCGAGGGCGCAGCCTACGGCGCGGCGCTCCTGGCGGGGGTGGGTGCTGGGGTCTATCCTAGTGTCCTCGAGGCGTGCAAGGCCGTGATCCGGGTGACCGATCGCATCCAGCCCGGCCCGGCGACCACCGTTTACGCCGACTACTACCCCATCTACCGATCGCTCTATCCGACCTTGGCCCCAGAGTTCGACGCGGTCGCCAAAGTCGTCTACAAACACTTGAATCCTGGAGAATAGCCGTATGGCGCCGACTGAGAACAGGCCCATCGTCTGCTTGGGCATTATGGTCGCCGATGTCGTTGGGCGCCCGCTCAGGGCTGTGCCTGAAGCGGGCCGTTTGGTGCTGGTGGACGAGATGAGCCTGCACACAGGCGGGTGTGCCGTCAACACGGCTACGGGCCTGGCACGGCTGGGCCTGCCGGTCGAGGTCATCGGCAAGGTCGGCACTGACCCGTTCGGCGACTTCCTCTTGGATCGGTTGGACGAGCGGGGTATCGGCAGGAGCGGTGTCTCGCGTGACGAGGAGAGCGGCACGTCGGTCACGATGGTGATGGTAGACCCCGGCGGCGAACGGCGCTTTGTCCACTACATCGGCGCAAATGCCCGCCTAACGCTGGAGGACGTGGATTTTGGGCTCGTCGAGTCCGCATCGATCTTGCACGTGGCCGGATCATTGGTTCTGCCCGGTCTTGACGGGCAACCGACGGCCGAGCTTCTCATGGGGGCACGCGCGGCCGGTGTGACGACCTTTCTGGACACAGTCTGGGACGACACCGGGAGGTGGATGGATCTACTGGGACCCTGCCTGCCCCACGTAGACTACTTCGTACCCAGCCTGGCCGAGGCGAGGGCACTCACCGGGCTGACCGACCCCCAGGCAGTTGCGGGCGCGCTGCTGGATCGCGGGGTGGTGAACGTCGGCCTGAAAATGGGCGCCGATGGTTGCTTGGTGATGACCAGCAGAGGCGAGTCGCTTCGCGCCCCGGCCTTCCAGATCAAACCGGTAGACGCCACCGGGGCTGGCGACGCCTTCGCGGCCGGATTCATCGCCGGCGTGTGGCATGGCTGGTCGCTGGATGAGACCGCACGTCTGGCAAACGCCGTCGGCGCGCTGTGCGTGACCGGGCTCGGGGCCACGGGTGGGGTGCGCTCGCTGCGCGAGACATTGGCTTTCATGGCTTCGGCGGACACAGAGTCATAGAGATCAGGAGAGACCATCATGGAGAAGTACGGTTACCGCTTTTCGTTCGGCCCTTGGAACATTCACGAGGGCGCCGATCCGTTTGGGCCGCCGGTCCGCCCGCCAATGGACTTCGTCAGGAAGCTGCAGGTTTACAAAGACCTCTCGTTCGATGCAGTCCAGTTTCACGACGACGACGCCGTACCCGACCTTGATCAGCTGTCACCAGCCGAGATCCAGGCCAAGGCCCGGGCCATCCGTAGCCAGCTCGCGGACCACGGGCTGGTGGCAGAGTTCGTTGCCCCCCGCCTGTGGGAGCATCCGATGACGATCGATGGCGCGTACACGTCGAACAATGCAGAAGCCCGGGCGTATGCGCTCGAACGCTCGAAGAAAGCGGTCGACATCGCCAACGAACTGGACACGCACCTGATGGTGCTTTGGCTGGCGCGCGAGGGTACCTACCTGCGCGAGTCGAAGGACATTGTGCAGGCGACGCACCGGCTTCTGGAGGCCATCAACGCCCTGCTGGCATACGACCCCAACCTGCGCATTGCCATCGAGCCGAAGCCGAACGAACCCATGGATATGGCCTTCATTCCGACTATCGGACATGCCTTGGCCCTGGGTTTCCAGGCCAACGATCCATCCCGCGTGGGGGTGCTGATGGAGTCGGCCCACGTCGTCCTCGCGGGGCTCGACCCGGCGGATGACATCGGGTTTGCTATGGCGTTCGACAAGCTGTGGAGCGTCCACCTGAACGATCAGAACGGCGCCAAGTTTGACCAGGATCGCTCCTTTGGATCGGTCAACCTGCGTCGAGCTTTCAATCAGGTGCGCGTGATGGACGAGAACCGTTTCTGGGAGGTCGGGATGGTCGGCCTGGACGTGAAGGCGATCAGGACCCAACCGGCAGACCTGGCGACCAAGCACCTCAGCAATAGCATGCGGGTCTTCCTACGCCTGGTGGAAGTCTCCCGCGCACTGGATCAAGCAACAGTGGATGCGCTCATTGCAGCGCGCGACTATGAGGAGCTTGACTGGCTGATAACAAAGCAACTGATGGGAGCGTAGGGGGCCACTTTGCCAAAGACCGTCGTTCTGGCGGGCTCGTTGGACACGAAAGGCGAGGAGTTCGCCTTCGTACGGGAGCTGATCGAGAAGAGAGGACTCGTAACGCTGGTGGTCGACTTTGGCGTGATGGACGAGCCTTTCCTGGAGCCCGACGTGACCCGCCAGCAGGTCGCTAATGCCGGAGAAGGCAACCTAGAGTACTTAGCCTCGGGTGCCCACAAGGACGAGGCGATGGCGACGATGGCGGCGGGTCTAGCAGTCGTTGTGGGGAGGCTGTACAACGAGGGCAGGCTTGACGGCATCCTTGGAATGGGTGGTGGCGGGGGCACCTCCATCGCGACTGCCGGTATGCGGGCCCTGCCGATCGGCGTGCCCAAGGTGATGGTCTCAACGCTGGGCGGCGGCGACGTCAGTGCCTATGCGGGGACCCGGGACATCACCTTCATGCCATCGGTCGTGGACATCGCCGGCATCAACTCCGTCAGCCGCCGGATCTACGCCAACGCAGCTGGTGCCATAGCCGGCATGGTAGAGATGGAGACCCCCGCTCTCCTAGACGCGAAGCCCCTCGTCACGGCCTCGATGTTCGGCAACACGACAGAGGCAGTGAACCGAGCACGCGCTGTGATGGAGGGG
>JASFVG010000112.1:0-11559 GCA_050049955.1 Anaerolineae bacterium
GCGATATCATCGCAAGTAGGGGGAAGTTCAATGACGACGGCAGAGCGGTATGACGCCATCCTGATCGGCGCCGGACAGGCCAACAACTCCCTGTCCCGGGCGCTGGCTCAGGCAGGCTGGAGCGTCGCCCTGATCGAGAGAGCGCATGTGGGGGGGACGTGCGTCAACGAGGGCTGCACGCCGACGAAGACGATGGTCGCAAGCGCGCGCGTCGCCCACCTCACCCACCGGGCACCGGACTACGGCGTGGACACGGGCCCGCCAACCACTGACATGACCACCGTGCGAGAGCGGAAGCGTTCCATCGTTGAGAGCTTCCGTACGGGAAGCCGGCGACGCATCGAAGAAACCCCGGGTGTCGACCTGCTTATGGGTGAGGCACGCTTCGCGGGCCCGAGGCTGGTCGACGTCCAACTGAACGACGGTTCCCGGCGCCAGCTGACCGCCGAACGGTTGTTCATCAACGTGGGGCAGCGTCCTCGAGTCCCCGATCTGCCCGGATTGAGAGACGTGCCCAGCCTGAACTCGACCACGATCATGGAGCTGGATGTAGTGCCGGAGCATCTGCTGGTGCTCGGTGGGGGCTACGTCGGTGTGGAGTTCGCGCAGATGTTTCGACGCTTTGGCAGCGCGGTCTCCGTCGTTCAGCGCAGCGAGCAGGTCCTCAACCAGGAGGACGCTGACGTCGCTGCCGAGGTGGTCAGCATCCTGAACGAGGATGGCATTGAGGTCCTCCTCAACAGCGAGGCTCTCGATGTGAAGGAGGACGCGGAGGGACGCATACAGCTACGCGTACGCACACCCGAGGGCGATCGCGTGCTGTCCGGTTCGCACCTCCTGGTGGCTGTGGGACGGGTGCCGAACACCAAGAGGCTCAACCTGGCGGCGGCCGGGATCGAGACGGATCCCCGCGGCTACATCCAGGTTGACGAGCGCCTGGCAACGAGCGTGCCCGGAGTCTATGCCCTCGGTGACGTCACCGGCGGACCTGCCTTCACCCACATGTCCTACGATGACTACCGCATCATTCGGAATAACCTGCTTGACGGAGGCGATGCGACCACGACCGATCGCCTGGTGCCCTACGTGGTCTTCATAGACCCTCAGCTCGGGGGCGTCGGGCTGACAGAGCGGCAGGCTCGGAAGCGGGGCCTTGAGGTCCAAGTTGCCAAGATGCCTATGAGCCGGGTCGCTCGCGCACTCGAGGTGGACGAGCCGCGTGGGTTGATGAAGGTGATTGTGGATGGGAAAACCGACAGAATCCTGGGCGCCACCATCCTAGCCGTCGAGGGCGGTGAGGTGATGGCCATCCTCCAGACGGCCATGATGGGCGACCTGCCCTACACCGTGCTTCGGGACGCCGTCTTCGCCCATCCCACGCTTGCCGAGTCGCTCAACAACCTGTTCGCGATGCTAGGAGAGTGAGCCAGACGATGTCGTTCGCGACGAGGGATGGTCTGGCAGTACCGTCTGTGACCGCAGCACAGATGCGGGAGGTGGATCGCATCGCGGTGGAGGATTTTGGCCTCGGTGTTCTCCAGATGATGGAGAACGCTGGTCGCAACCTTGCACAGAACGCAATGGCCATGCTGGCTACAGCCCAGCGCCCGGCAGAGCTTGAACGGGCTCAATGGGTCACCATCTTGGCTGGCTCTGGCGGGAACGGAGGTGGTGGCCTCTGCTGCGCCCGGCATCTGCACAACCGTGGATTGCCGGTCTCGGTCGTGCTGAGCAAGGAGGCCGGCGATGTGATCGGCCCTGCAGCTGTTCAGCTCCAAGTCCTGCAGACGGCGGGCGTGGAGCCGGTGCAGGCCGATGAAGCCGAGGAGGCGATTCGCCGGGCGGCCCTTGTCATCGATGCTCTCATCGGATACAGTCTTCGCGGGGCCCCAAGTGGGCGAGTGGCCGAGCTGATCGATCTGTGCAACACCCACGCGGAGCGCGTGCTCTCCCTCGATCTCCCTTCCGGCCTCGACGCGACCACGGGCGAGGCACCCGGTGTCCTGGTGCAGCCCGAACGGACGCTGACGCTAGCGCTCCCCAAGACGGGACTGGAGGATGTCCGCGGTGAGCTCTACCTGGCCGACATCGGCATCCCGGCCCAGGTCTATCTAGGCCTCGGTTTCCATTTCGAGTGGCCATCCCGGCAACGGTACTGGATACCCTTGGAGGCTGAGGTCAGCGCACCCAGGGCTGGCTGGTAGCCGTTGTTGGCCCGCAGATCTGTTTGCAGTCAAGGAGGCTGGATGGCACAAGGCGCCTGGATCACCATCATCGACGAGGCCGATGCCAGTGAGGACCTGGCAAGAGCCTATGCCCAAAGCGCCAGCCCGGCCACTGGCCGAGCGGCGAACATCATGAAGGTGCATAGCCTCAATCCCCCCTCGATGGTCGCCCATCGAGGCCTCTACCGCACGCTGATGTTTGGTCCCTCGCCGCTCAGACGATACCAGCGCGAGATGATCGCCGTGGTCGTGTCAACCCTCGCCCAGTGTGACTACTGAATGACGCATCACGGGGAGTCTCTCCAACGACTGATCAGGGATGGTACACTGGTGGCCCAACTCAAGCAGGACCACACGCGTGTACGGCTGGCCGACCCAGATCGGGCGATGCTTGACTACGTGGACAAGCTGACCCGCGCGCCGTGGACCGTTGCCGAGGCTGATGTTGAGGGTCTCCGCGCGGTCGGTTTCGAGGATCGTGCCATCCTGGATATCGCGCAGATTGCTGCGTATTTCGCTTTCGTGACCCGGTTGGCGGACGGGTTGGGTGTGACACTTGAGGACGAGAAATAGGGACACCAGGGAGGAGCAACCCATGAGTCCTAGGGCCGAACGGCCAAGTATGGAACCACATCTGGGCCAGTATTGGGGCAGTGTCGAGGTGGCCATCGACGAAATCGCCCGAGACAACATCATCGAGCGCATCTGGAAGCACGATCACACTGTGTGGAGCCCCAGCCCCGATGAGATCACCAACCGCTTGGGGTGGCTGCATATAGCGCGTACTATGCGGGAGAACCTCCCTTGCCTGGAGAGGCTGGTTCAGGATGTGCGCGCTGACGGGTACACTCACGTTCTGCTGCTGGGTATGGGGGGCTCCAGCCTTGCGCCCCAGGTCTTCAGCCAGGTTTTTGGGGGCGAGGGCGGTCTCGATCTGGCCGTGCTCGACAGCACAGATCCAGGCGCAGTCTTGGCGGAGGCCAGACGGATAGACCTGGCGCGCACATTGTTCATTGTCTCCAGTAAGTCCGGTGGGACGGCGGAGACCCTTTCCTTCTTCAAGCACTTCTACAGCCACGGGGTCGAAGAGCTGGGTTCCGATGGAGCCGGCGAGCACTTCGTCGCCATTACTGATCAGGGCACAAAGCTGGCAAGCCTGGCTCGGGCACTGGACTTCCGCGCCGTCTTCATCAACGACCCCAACATTGGTGGGCGCTATTCGGCACTCTCGTTCTTCGGGCTAGTACCGGCTGCGCTGGTGGGTGTCGATGTGACCCGTCTCCTCGACAGGGCACTAGCTATGGCCGAAAGCTGCGGGCCCAGCGTGGTCCCCCGCGAGAACGCCAGTGCCCAACTTGGCGCCATCTTGGGCCAGCTCGCCCGCTCCGGTCGAGACAAGGTCAGCTTCATCACCTCCGATAGGATTGCCATCTTCGGCGACTGGGTGGAGCAACTGATCGCCGAGAGCACGGGCAAGTCTGGAACGGGGATCCTGCCCGTCGTCCGTGAGCCTTTGGGAGCCCCCGAAGTCTACGGTGACGACCGGCTGTTTGTCTACCTCCAGCTGGACGGCGACGATACTTACGACGAATGGACCCAAGGCCTAGACACTGTCGGACCCCCTGTCGTTCGCATCACGCTTCGCGACACCTACGATTTGGGCGGACAGATCTTCCTGTGGGAGCTGGCCACTGCCGTGGTCGGACATCGGCTCGGAATCCACCCCTTCAACCAGCCAAACGTCGAGGCCGCCAAAGTGCAGGCGCGCAGCATGATCGCGCAGTACCAACAGACGGGTGAGCTCCCGCAGATGGACTCGGCACCCATCTCAGCAGAGGTCCTGAAACGTCACCTGGAGCAGCCTCACGCCGGTGCTCCCTCCCCGTACTCGAAGCGGGGTTACATCGCTCTGCAGGCCTTCGTTGAGCCCACGCCGGAGACGACCGCCGCTCTCCAGGCCCTGCGCGTCCGGCTGCGCGACCGGTATCGAATGGCGGTAACGGCCGGCTATGGGCCGCGCTTCCTGCACTCCACCGGCCAGCTCCACAAGGGCGACGCCGGCAACGGCCTCTTCGTCCAGTTCACTTCCGACAGCTTCCCCGACGCGCCAATTCCCGACGAACCGGGCCCGACGGCGAACGAAACGCGTCGACATCCCTCAATGACCTTCGGCGTGCTCAAGATGGCCCAGGCCCTAGGGGATCGCCGAGCGCTTGAGGACGCCGGTCGACGGGTGATCAGTATCCACCTTGGCGAGGACGTGCTGGAGGGGCTGGAGACCCTGATGCCGGAGCAGGGCTGATCGCGCATGGCGGTGTGAAGCGCGCCCGGCTACTTGTCTGGCGTCCTGGAGCCGCCCAATCCAGGCGCTCAGACGAAGAGGTGCTCCGGCGCCGCCCTGTTGACATCGGGCGGAATCGCCATAAGATTCGGGTGCTGGCTGCCAGCACCGCGGGTCAGACCGGCCAGCCAAGACCGAGGGAGTGAAGGGTGCACCGAGAGATCGCGCAGCGGAAGAGACGAGCTGGTGAGCATGCTGCCGGCTATGTGACCTGTGGCATGGTCGTCGGCCTCGGTCATGGCAGCACCGCCATCTTCGCACTGCGTCGCATTGCCGACCTGCTCCAGAAGGGCGAGCTTCGAGATGTCCTTGGCGTCCCTACTTCGACGCAGGTGGAGCAGGATGCCCGTGAACTGGGCATCCCCCTCACCACGTTGAACGACCACCTGGTGATTGACCTGACCATCGACGGCGCCGATGAGGTCGACGACCAACTCAATCTCATCAAGGGCGGCGGCGGGGCGCTGCTGCGGGAGAAGATCGTCGCCCAGGCCAGCCGCCGCGAGATCATCGTAGTGGACCAATCCAAGCTCTCGCCTCGGTTGGGCACCCACTGGCCAGTACCCGTCGAAGTGACACCCTTCGGCTGGCGAACTCAAGTCGGCTTTCTCCAGTCGTTGGGCGGGGACGCCACTCTGCGTTGCAGGGACGATGGATCACCCTTCAGGACCGATCAGGGCAACCTAATCCTCGACTGCCACTTTGGCGCTATAGCCGATCCCGAGGGGCTCGCGATCCAACTCCTAGATAGAGCTGGCATCGTTGAGCATGGGATGTTCATCGGTCTGGCCTCAGACCTGATCGTCGGGACTGAGGACGGCATCCGGCACCTGAGGAGGCAGGACGCCATACCCTAGCCACGCGTACTGTTCACAGAGCGACACGTCTGCCCCGCAGACGCTATCTGGCAGACCGGGCCGCTCGGGCCGGTTCGCTGCACTTGGTTTGGAGGGTACTACGATGGTTTCGATTGAAGCCTCCGTTCTGTCGGCTGACTTCGCCCGCCTGGGTGAGCAGGCCCGCGAGGCGGAGGCAGCGGGTGTTGATGCCATACAGATCGATGTCATGGATGGGCGCTTTGTGCCCGTCATCACTTTTGGCGCTGGCGTGGTCCGGGCTCTACGGCCGCTTGTGAGCGTGCCCCTGGATGTCCACCTTATGATCGTGGAACCGGAACTCCACTTGGAGGCCTTCGCACAGGCAGGGGCCGATCGACTCATCGTGCACCAGGAGGCCACTCCCCATCTTCACCACGTTCTGCAGAACATCCGCAACCTAGGGATCCAGGCAGGCGTCAGCATTAATCCGGGCACGCATCCTGTCGTGCTCAAGGAAGTTCTCGATCTAACGGACCTGATCCAGGTGATGACAGTCAACCCGGGTTGGGGTGGGCAGGCGTTTCTCCACAGCCAGCTGGACAAGATTCGACGCTTAGGGCGGATGCTCGACGAGCGAGGTCTCAAGATACCCATTGGCGTTGACGGCGGCATCGATCCCACCACCGCGCCGCTGGTCGTCGAGGCCGGGGCCACAATGATGGTCTCGGGGTCGGGCCTCTTCAACGACCGGGCATCTGTGGCAGACAATGTGGCGGCACTTCGCGCCAGCGTCGCCTCAACCTAGTTGGCAGCCAGCCTGTGTATCCATCGGGCTCGGGCTAACGCCCGTATGGTAGGTCACCATGAACGGCGCCTCCGATGACCGGACGCTGCACATCAAGCTTCTGGGCGACTTCCGGCTCGCCTATGGCGATGAGCCGGTAGTTGGCTTCGACACACCTCGTCTTCAGTCGCTTCTGGCCTATCTCCTGCTCCATCGCGAAGCGCCCCAGTCCCGCCACCGGCTCGCTTTCCTTTTCTGGCCAGACTCGCCCGAGTCCCAGGCCCTTACCAACCTGCGCAACCTGATCTTTCGCATCCGGCATCAGCTCCCGGACGCCGATCGCTTCCTCTCCATAGATCGGAACACGGTGCAGTGGAGATCGGACGCTCCCTTCGACCTCGACGTCGCTGGGTTCGAAGGGGCTCTGGCCCGGGCCGATCAGGCGATCGCGACCGGCCCGCGGGAGGCTGACCAGGATTCGTCCCGGCTGGCTCTGGAGCAGGCAGTCGCCCTCTACGCCGGGGGTCTTCTGCCAAGTTGCTACGACGACTGGATCCATTCCGAGCGCCAGCGGTTGGAGGGCGCCTTCGGACAAGCTCTGGAAAGTCTTGCGCGGCTGCTCGAGGATCGACAGGAGTACGACGCGGCCATCCGATTCGCCGGGCGGCTGCTCCGTCAGGATGCCTTGCACGAGGATGCGTACCGCCGCCTCATGCGCCTGTACGCCCTCAAGGGCGACCGCGCCCGTGCGCTGCGAATCTACCACCAGTGCGCTACCGTCCTGGACCGCGAGCTCGGCGTAGAGCCTAGCCGGCCGACCCGTGCGGTGTACGAGCAATTGCTGGCGCTAGAGGATGTGCCGGAACCGCCCGCTCCATTGCTCGGTCAAGTGGCGACTGCATCGCCCCTCGTGGGACGCCAGGGAGCTTGGGGTCAGCTTCGAAACGCCTGGCGGATAGCCTCCCGCGGGCGACCACAACTGGTCCTCATCACCGGTGAGGCTGGCATCGGCAAGACGAGGCTGGCCGAGGACCTGGTCCAATGGGCCGCACGGCAGGGGATAGCCACGGCCTCAGCACGCTGCTACGCCAGTGAGGGTGAGCTTGCCTACGGCCCGGTGGCTGCCTGGCTGCGGGCCCTTCCGCTTCCTGAGATGGAGCCCGACCGGCGGACTGAGGTCGCTCGAATCTTTCCGCAGATACTCGTCGACCTGCCCCAACAGCCCCGTCCAGGCCCCCTGGTCGAGGCTTGGCAGCGGCGCCGCTTCTTCGAGGCGTTGGCCCGAACCGTCCTCGGCGCCGCCCAGCCGTTGCTCCTGTTCATCGATGCCCTCCAGTGGTGTGACCGGCGGACGCTCGAGTGGCTGCACTATCTTCTGCGCTTCGACCCACGGGCTCATCTGTTGATCGTGGGAGCCGCCAGGCCCGCGATGACTGCGAATGACGCGCCCCTGACCTCTCTGCTCCATGGGCTACGGCGCGACGAACAGCTGACTGAGATCCCTCTCTCTCCTCTCACCTTGGCCGAGACGGGGACCCTGGCAACCCATGTATCGGGTCGCAAGCTAGGGCAGAACCTGCTGGAATGCCTGTACGGTGAGACCGAGGGCAACCCCCTCTTCATCGTGGAGACCGTACGGGCGGGGCTTCCCGATGAGGTTCTTGGATCCGCTGAAGAGGGCTTCATTTGCGTCCCTCGTCCCCTGCCATCGAGAGTCACGGACGCACTGATGGCCCGTGTCGCCCAGCTCTCGCCCCTCGCGCGCTCCCTGGCCGAGTTGGCCGCCACCATCGGTCGGGAGTTCACCTTCTCCGTCCTCGCCAACGCTAGCGACAGGGACGAGGATGCGCTCGTGCGCGTACTCGATGAGCTCTGGAGGTACAGGATCCTCCGGGAACAGGGCGAGGATGCATACGACTTCAGCCACGACAAGCTTCGCGAGGTGCTCTACGGTGCGCTCAGCCTGGCGCGGAGGCGGATGCTCCATCGCCACGTAGCTCGGGCGCTCGAGCGAGTCCACGCCAACAGCCTCGATGCCGTGGCCGCCCGAATCGCGAGCCACTACGAGCGTGCTGACGAACCCGCGGAGGCGATCCGGTACTACCAGCGGGCGGCCGAGGTGGCGGACGGGATGCAGTGTCAGGAGAGGGCGATACTTTACAGCGAGCGCGCATCCACCCTGCGGGAAGTGACTACAGACACAGCGACCTGACGCAACCCTTCGAGTCAACACAAGCTACGTCGCCAACCTCCGAGTTCTGACAGAGCTCGGAGGTCTGTTGGTTTCTGCGGCCCGACAGATCTCAAACACGCCGAGTAAACGATCTGGAAACGGCGTCTTCGCTATCATTGCCCCATGAATGGAGGATCAGCTCCGTTCATATCAAGTGCCGAGTGCGAGGTGATGACCAATGGCAAACAAGATCGTGGTGAGGAAAGACGGAGCGTACGTCGTCCAGGGCGACGTTCCCTTGGTCCAGAAGACCCAAGTCGTTTCGGAATACGGTGAGCCGCTGACCTGGCAGAAGCGTAGGTCTTGGGATGTCGATGGGACCTACCGGTTATGTCGCTGTGGACAGTCCGGCGATATGCCGTTCTGCGATGGGACGCACCGTGCGAAAGGGTTCGATGGGACGGAGACGGCGGACACGGGTGCGACTTCCGATCGCCAGCAAGTGCTCCCCGGGGGTACCCACATCGTGGCCAAGTCTGATGAGTCCCTCTGTATGAATGCTGGCTTCTGTGCGAATCGGGTGACCAGCGTCAGGGACTTGGTACCGGAGACAGCGGATACCTTAGTTCGTTCGCAGGTCATCGCCATGATCGAGCGTTGCCCCTCTGGGTCACTGACCTATGCGATCGAGGAAGGGGAGCCAGACATCGAGCCAGACCTGCCCCAGCAGATCGCCGTGGTCACCGAGGTCACCTCCCAGGGCCCGATCGAGGGCCCTCTCTGGGTGACGGGCGGCATCCCCATAGAGCGGGCGGACCGCCTGCCCCTCGAGACCCGCAATCGGGTGACGCTCTGTCGTTGTGGCCGCTCTAAGACGAAGCCCCTTTGTGACGGCACGCATAGGTCGCCTGACGGCGATGTATGTGCTGCAAGCGACGACACATCCAGCAAACCCTGACCACCCGGTGCAAACACCTGAACGACCGGCCAGACTCTGGAGCTCTGTTTGAGCCCGGGGTGTGGCCCTTCGTGCCGTCAGCAGACGTTCAACGAAACGCTCAACTAAACGATCAGGAAACGGCTTCCCGAATATTATATACCTATCGGAACTGAAGCTTAAGGGGACCAAGATGAACAACCGAGACCCAGAAAACGGCGTCCGAAAAATCACGCTTCTCCTGGCCAGCACGTTTGCAGTGATGGTTACGGCGGCGATGGCGCCGGCGCTTCCCGCAATCCAGGCGCACTTTGCGGAGCAAACGAACGCGACTTTTCTGGTGCGTTTGGTGCTGACCCTGCCATCGCTTCTCATTGCTGCGGCCTCGCCGGTCGCGGGATACATCGTCGACCGAATCGGGCGGAAGACTGTCCTAGCAGTCTCGAGCCTCGCCTTCGGCATCGCAGGCGTCGCGGGCTACTTTGCGCCGACGCTGACGTCTCTCCTCATCAGTCGGGCCGTGCTTGGCATAGCGGTGGGTGCCTCGATGACCACGGTGACGACGCTCATCGCCGACTACTACGTCGGCCCCGCCCGAGGGCGGTTCATGGGACTTCAAGCAGCTTTCATGGGATTTGGGGGAACGGTCTTCTTCGCGCTGAGCGGCGTGCTCGCAGATGTCGGTTGGAGGGCGCCATTCCTGACGCACGCAATTGCCTTTGCGGTCTTGCCGCTGATCCTGGTGGCGCTGTATGAGCCGTCGGTTGGTGATCGGTGTGAGGAGAAGCCCCATCCCGTCGTGGGCCCCGGCGAATGCGTCGCCGAATCAGTACGCGCCAGTCGGGGAGTCCGGCATGTGAATCGCGCCGCCGCATCTCCTCCGATAGGCTTCTTCCTGTTTGTATACCTGGTGATGATGGGAAGCCAGATTGTCTTCTTCCTCATCCCGGTCCAGCTACCGTTCTACCTGCTGAACCTGACAGGGGCGAGCGCCTCGCAAAGCGGCCTGGCCATCTCGATGATGACCGTCTTCTATGCCCTGACATCCCTACAATACGGGCGTGTAGCCTCCCGATTCGACCATTTCCAGGTCTTCACGGCTGCCTTTTCTCTGATCGGCGTGGGCTACCTGCTGATCTGGCTGGCGGGCGGCTGGGCTCTGCTGTTACTCGGCCTCGTATTGGCAGGCACGGGCCTGGGGCTGCTGATGCCCAACCTGAGTGTCTGGCTTGCGGACGAAACGCCAGCTGCCCTGCGTGGCCGGGTGATGGGAGCGCTCACGACTGCGCTCTTCCTCGGGAGATTCCTCTCGCCCATCGCCAGCCAACCGCTGGTCGTATGGGTCGGGCTCGGAAGGCTATTCGCGGGCGCCGGGGTGGCGATGTTGGTGATGGCTCCGTTCTTCTGGGTGGCTCGCGATCGTCTCCGGTCCCTGACGCGCCTCTGGTCGGGGGGCGAGATCCCGGAGGCGGTCACGGTTTCAGTAGACCCGACGGGTCAAGATCACGGCCTGGAATTCGTCGCGACTACAGGAGCAGAACCAGGTAGCTCGCCATGCGTGGGTTTCACACCTGGTCCCGGCGGCGAGGAATCGGTCTGTGCACTCTAGTCTAGGGAAGGCATTATGATTGCCTTCGAGAAGACGACATACATCCGGCGGCCGCGGCAGGAAGTCTTCGAATTCATGTCCGACCCTGCGAACGATGCCTTGTATCGCAGTGGTGCCAAGTTCTCCGAGTGGTCCTCCGAAGGTCCAGTCGGCGTCGGCTCAACATTGCGCACAGTAGATAGGTTCTTGGGGCGCGATGTGGAGACCACGTCCGAGATCACGATGTGGGACCCGCCAGAGAAGTACGCTTTCCAGACTGTGGGCGGGTCCTTCCCTGCGGAATACACGCTGGAGTTCGAGTCGATCGAAGAGGGCACCAAGCTGACCTCCCGCGGCGAGATCGAGTTCAGGGGCTTCCTCAAGGTCGTAGAGTTGTCTCTCAGCAAGCAGATCGAGAATCAAGCTCAGAGTGACTTCGATACGCTGAAGCGACTGCTTGAAAGTGGTTGATGTTGAGCTTATGGGCGTTGTCTTGAGCGGACGACCGGTAACCCAACGGGCTTTAAGTCTGAAGGCGCTGGTTCGCCGACTGCACGCCAAGAAGGGGACCGAGATGAGTCTTGATGAGCTACGCAGTATGCTGGCCATAGCTGCCTACCTGAGCTCCTTTGCAGCCCTGCTGACGGCGGTTACGGCCTATTTCTTCTTCGCAATTGACAGCCGCTATGGAAA
>JASFVG010000113.1:0-11547 GCA_050049955.1 Anaerolineae bacterium
CGTGCGGGGCGCCGGTTCGCAGGCTTTGGAGCTGCTCCACCTCTGTGACCTGATCGCGAATGAGCTTCGGCAGCTTGACCAGAGACAGGCAGACGTTAGAGCTGAGCGCGTACGCTTTCAGATGGTGCAGCAGCGGCTGCGGCGGTCGAAGCAGGGTATCGTTCGCGAGCTCGATACCGGTCTTAGGCAGGTGAGGGAGCAGGTACAGCCTGACCCATCCCGGTGGTGGTGGTACCTCGACAAAGCCGTCATCTCACAGCGAAGGCGCACGCTGCTCCGGGTTGGCGCAGTCGCCGCAGCTGTCGTCGGACTGCTCGCCGTGGCGGTGCTAGGTTATCAGCGCTTCCTCGCGCCACCCCCAGAGGTCGGTCAGGCATTCCGGCGCCTCGAGGCCGGTCGGGATCGGGTCCAGGCAGGGAACCTCCACGCGGCCCTGGACGACTTCGCAGCGGCGGCCGATCTCACGCCAGGAGATCCGGATCCGTGGCTCTGGCTGGGAGTGGTGCACGATCGATTGGGTGACAAGACGGAGGCAGAGAACGCCTTCCAAGCGGCCCAACCCCTGTTTGTCACGACCTTGGACTTCTATCTCAGTCGCGGGCGGGCCTACCTCGAGTCGGGCCAGACCCGAAAGGCCGAGCTCGACGTGCAGCGGGCCATGGCAGAAGACCCCGACTCTGGATGGGCCTACTACCTGCAAGCCGCCATCGACGCAGTCCAGGGCGACTACGAGCAGGCCCTGGTGGATCTCGATCAGGCGGCGGTGCTCGGCAAGGCCTCTGGCGATGTCCAGCTGGAGGCCCTGGCACGCACCCAGCGAACCCAGGTGATGAGAATGGTGCAGCTGCCCGATCCCACGCAATAGCCGTGGATCGGGCGTGCTCGGGAGGTGGCCCATTCCTGCTCCAAATGAGCAGCTGGAGCGACTGCGATCCGTCAAGGCGAAATATGAGGATGACCTGATGTGCATGGCGAACGTCGTTGGGGTAGGGATCGGCTACCGGACGCGCGGCGGCGTTGTGACGGACGAACTGTGCATCGTGGCTTCTGTGACGCGGAAGATGACTCCTAGCGGTCTCCGCACTCAGGACTCCATTCCGACCCAACTGGACGGCGTACCTGTGGACGTTCAGGAGGTGGGACGGCTTGAAGCGCTAGATGTCGGCCCTGACGAAGTCCTTGGGGAGTGACCGCGCACTCGATTCCTGACGAAGCGCTCGGCAGGCAGGAGGGACAATGGCCCATCGATTCGACCAGGCAAAGCAGGTCAAGCAGGCCCACACCGCGGGCCTGCTGCAGAAGCGGAACGTCGTCGGTGTCGGCCTGGGCTACAAGATCCGCAGAGGCGAGATCACGGGCGAGCTGAGCCTGATCATCTCGGTGGCCCGAAAGGTGCCGAAAGCCGCCCTCCACGCCGATGATCTGGTGCCAAAGAGCCTGGATGGGATCAGGACTGATGTGGTGGAGACCGGTATACTGCGGGCCCTCCTGTTGGGAAGCCGTGACCTGAGCCCGCGAGATCGCTGGCGACCGGTGGTCGTGCCGGGGGTCTCAATAGGGCACTACAAGATCACGGCCGGTACGTTTGGTTGTCTGGTGCGCCGCGATGAGGAGCTGTTCATCCTGTCGAACAACCACGTCTTGGCGAACACCAATGACTGCGAGGACTGGGACCCCGTTCTACAGCCCGGACCTACGGATGGCGGGACGACTGATGACCGCGTCGCCAGGCTGGCTCAGTACGTACCCATCCAGTTCGAGAGCGAGCCCTCCAGGTGCAAGACCGCAGACCGAGCCGCCAGGGCTCTCAACACCGTCGCCGAGGCTGTCGGATCCCGTCACCGGCTTGAACCCGTGAGGAAGACTGCAGCCGTCAACCGAGTAGATGCCGCCATCGCCAAGCCTCTTTCGCCCAACACGGTGAGCAACGAGATCCTGGGCATTGGTAGCCCAACGGGCGCGCGAGCGTGCACGCTGGGTACACCAGTCCAGAAGTCAGGACGCACGACGGGATACACCCAGGGGACGATTGCGCAGGTCGAGGCCACGGTGCGCATCGACTACTTCGGCCCGCAGGCGGTCTTTGAAGGGCAACTCGTCGCCAGCCCTATGAGCGAGGGGGGCGATTCGGGCTCCGCGGTTCTCGATATGGGGAGGCGCGTCGTGGGCCTGCTCTTCGCGGGCTCAGATGCGGTGACCATCCTCAATCCGATCGCGGATGTCCTCTCCGAACTCGACGTAGAGGTAGCGACCTAGCCGACCTCCGGTGGGCTAGACGTGCGCGGCCGGATAGGCCGCGCGCTCAGTCGACGGACGTCGTCAGCAATCGCCGTATCCGCAGGTGTAGCAGTGGCGACACCCTTCCTCGGATACCAGGGTGGCCTGCCCGCAGTCGGGACAGAGGTCACCCTCGGGGAACAGGGGCAACTGCTCAGAATCCGACCGCTTCTCCACCGAATCCGCAAGACCCAGGAACTCCGCCAGCGCCTGTGCCACGCCATCGGGCAGGCTTCGAACGCGATCCCGCCCGAAGCCGAGAGGCCTGCCGCCACCGATCGCCCTCAACTGGCGCACCACCTGGTTGAGCCTCTTGGAGGATGAGAGAGGAGACGGAACCCGCAGCACCAGCGAGATCAGCCGCCCGATCGCCTCCGCCACCGCCGCCGTGTCCGACCCCGCCTTGCCCACGTTCAGGAAGACCTCAAACGGCTGGCCGTCGCCGTTGACGTTCACCGTGGTGTAGGCCGTTCCCAGGGGCGTGAGCACCCGATACGTCTTGCCCTCCAGAGCGTGGGGCCGCGGCCGCACCTTGGTTAGTCCCATCTCTCGCCAGCGCCGCTGCTTCGCCTTGCGGGTCTTCTCCGTCTCCAGGACCACCCTCTCCCGCGAGCCCGTGACGTAGACCGTAAGCCCCTTGCAGCCCAACTCCCAGGCGAGCCGGAAGGCCCGCGCCACATCGTCGGGCGTTGCCTCGGCCGGGAAGTTGATCGTCTTGCTGATGGAGGCATCCACGAAGGCCTGCAGCGCCGCCTGCATTCGCACGTGTTCCTCGGCCGCGATGTCCTGAGCGACGACGAAGGCGTGGCGCACCGTCTCCGGCACCGCCTCCACGTCCTGGCAGCTGCCCGCGGCCGCCACCATCTCGATGATCTGCAGACGGGTCTCCTCATCCGGCACCGTTTCATCGAGAGCCTGGCGAAAGAGGGGGCTGGTGTATTTGAGCTCGACGTCTTCCCCGTTGTCATTCATGTGACGCACGTACGCCAGGGCGAAGACCGGCTCGCAGCCATACGCCTCGATCCCCGCGATGGTCGATCGCGTCCCCGTAGGCGCGATGGTCGTCTGGGTCGCGTTCCGAATGCCGTATCGCCGGATACCCTCAATGATGGATCCCCAATCGAGCTCAGGCATCCCCCAGCGGTCCAGCCGCATGAAGGGCTCAACTGGCTCTGGCGGCTCCCACTCGAGGCCTTTTGGGTCGTAGATGCTCCCACGGATGGCCCGGAAGGGTCCCCGCTGGCGGGCGAGCTCGATGCTGGCTTCCATCGCGCTGTAGCGAATGAAGGCCATCAGCTGCCCCGCTAGCTCACGGCCCTCCTCGCTGCCGTAGCGCACGCGAAGCTGATACAGTACATCGCCCAAGCCCGTGATACCGAGGCCGATGCGACGCGTGCGCCGGCCTGCCTCTGCCAGCTCCGGTACAGCGGGGACGTAGCCGTTAGCATCGATCACATTGTCCAGGAAATGCACGGACTCACGCACGGTCGCCCTGAGCTGCTCCCAGTCGATCTCGTGCGCGCCGCCTTGGGCTGTCCCAACGTGCTGCGCCAGATTCACTGAACCGAGACAGCAGTTCTCGTAGGGGAGAAGCGGCTGCTCGCCGCACGGATTGGTCGCCTCATAGCACCCAAGATGCGGCGTCGGGTTGGCGCGGTTGGCCGCGTCGAGGAAGAGAAGGCCTGGTTCTCCGTTGCGGAATGCAGATGCTACGATCTCACCGAAGATCTCCCGTGCCGGTACCGTTTCCCATACAATGCCGTCCTGTGGGTTGGTTAGCTCCAAGGTCGTGTCGTTCCGCACGGCATGCATGAAAGCATCGGTGATGCCAACGGAGATGTTGAAGTTGGTGATCGAGTACTCATTGGACTTGCAGTGAATGAAGCTGCGGATGTCGGGATGGTCAACCCGGAGTACGGCCATGTTCGCGCCCCTGCGCGCACCGCCCTGGCTGACGATCTCCGAGGCCGTGTCGTAGACCTGCATGAAACCAACCGGACCGGTCGCTGCGCCGCCGCTCGAGTTCACGATGGCGCCCCTGGGCCGCAGGAAGGAGAAGGAGAAACCGGTCCCACCGCCGGTCTGCTGGATCAGTGCCATGTCCCGCAGGGTCTCGAAGATCCCGTCCCCCTGGCGACCCATGTCGTCGGAGATGGGCAGCACGAAGCAGGCTGCCAATTGGGCAAGCGGGGTACCAGCCCCGGTGAAGGTGGGAGAGTTCGGCAGAAACCTAAGGCCGGTCATCAGATCGAGAAAGGTGGCTTCAACCTCGTGGGGCACACCGCCAAGCTCCTCTTCCACAGCTGCGATGTGAGAGGCAACGCGTTGAAACACCTCGGCAACCGTCTCCACCGGTTCCCCGTTGGATCCCTTTCGCACGTAGCGACGACGGAACACCTTCAACGCGTTCTCGGAGAGCGTGTCTGCGATGGGAGAAGTCTGACCATTCATCGTGATCTCCATGCCTGTTTCAACGTACCAGCCAACCTCTTACTTGCCATTCTGGTCGCGCGCCTTCGAGGACCTGCCAAAGACCTCGGCCAATCCACGGAGAGGGCAGCGGGGTATGCAAGGTGCTCGACCACTCGCGACTCGCCTTCCTCTGCCCACCGAAAACCTGGTGCGAGAATGTGCCGGTACCGCTCTTCAATCGTCCTCACAAGGATCGTCTGTCCCGACTGCGTCCAGGAGGGCATCGATCTTCCTGGCCAGTAAGGCCGCGATCTCCGCCAGGTCAGCCACCTGGCCTGCTCCGCCGCGATCGGCGGGCCGATGGGAGGTGAGTGTTGCCTCCAGCTTCTGGTCCAGCAGCGCCAGGCTCTGAAGTAGCCTGTTCGTCTCCTCCATGAGGCGAGCCTTCGTGTCGGCGACATCCCGCTCCAGCTCCCTCGTCGCGGCCCTGAACCGCTCCACGAACTCCCGGTTCTCGCTGGCCATGAAGATGGCCAGTAGCCTCGAGGGTAGAAGGGGTAGCGTCCGACCGTCGCCGCGGATCTTATACGTCCCGGCAGCCGTGGCGTACGGCTTGTTCGGCCCGCTGGGGATCTCTACCCGGAAGAAGGGCTTCCGGTCCGCGTTCTCTACGATCACCGCGATGGCGATAGGTGGCACGCAGCTCTCCGCTTTGTTCACGATCGATAGCTTCTCAGGATCTCCGACGGGACATCCGACGACGGCACCTCGCTGCCGCCCGTTATCCGCCTCCCGCTCTCGCACGCCCACGAGGACGACGCCACCCTGCGGAGAATTGGCGAATGCCACCAGGTCCTCGGGCTCGAGGGCCTGGAGGTTCTCCTTGAACTCAAGCTCGTAGCTCTCGCTGCGGTTGAGCAGGGAGAGGGCTCGACTCGATATCGCAGCGTACTCGTGCCGGTCTATCGTCTGATCCATCTCAGCCACCAGTGGCACCGCACTCGCGCCCCTAATCAGAACGTAACCAGAGGCGCCCCAGCCTTGAGCCAGTCCGTCAGGAACTGGCCGGTGTAGAAAACCTCCACACCGAGCCTCTCCAGCTGGTCGGTGACCGGGTAGCTGTCTGCACACGCCTTGCAGGCGATGACGCGCACGCCCAGGTCAATGCCAGCGGCGATCTCGGTCTGCAGCACCTCGTCCTCGACAAGAAGCTTCTGGGAGGGGCCCCACACCAGCAGGGTGACGTCCCCCCACCAGCCGTGCTTCTTGGCGTTACTGGCATACATGAACACCATTCGCAGTGCGACGTCGCGGTCGCCGCTCGTCCACACGATGAGAACCCTGTCCTTCTGTGTGCCTTCGTTCATAGTCCACTAGCAGACAGCCTTGCCTGGCAGCCCCTACCTCCTTCCGGTGGCCGAGCATACGGGACCAGAGCCGCGCCACGCGGGTAGCACACTGCCTATCCTGCCTCGATATAGATGCGCAGCAGGTTGCGCCATTGCCGATGGAATGCCTCCTCGCCCTGCCAGAAGAGCCCGTGGGCTGCCCAAGGGTCGTTGTCACGAACCGGACTGCCCGGGTCCACGAAGAGAAATCCCTCGCCGGGCGTATAGCCGTAGAGCACCTTGATGTGGGCCCAACCCGCATAGCGCCACTTCCTCCAACGCAAGGGTTCCCCCACCGCCACCAGCGTGATGCGGTCCCGGAGAAGGTTCTGACGCAACCGGTCCACCGTCCCGAAAGCGTGCCACCGGGCCGGCAGGCCACGGTTGCGCAAGTAGCTGGCAATGCCCCAGGGAAACGTAATCCACCCGGGGATGCGCCGCAACGAGATGTGCGGCACGGGGCGCCACTCAAAGGAGGGGCGGCTCATCTGTTTCGCCACCTCCGGCCCGTGGAGCCTCTCACCCCCCAACAGAGTGTTCGCGGCAATAGCCAGGCTGGTGGGCCCGCAATCGTTCGTCGTGCCCTGGTACTGATGGTAGCGGTAGACCGGCCTGCCAAGTCGATAGGTCACCCCGCTCAGATCAAGTGGTTCCGCCATCAGCATGCGTTTCAGGCCCGCCGCCTCACTCAGACTGCGACCCCTCCTCCAGCAGTCGATTCACCTCGGTGCGCACCGCTTCCAGATCCTCAAGCCCGAGGTAAATGATGGCATACCGGATGTAGGACACCGGGTCAAGTGCCCTTAGCTCCGTGACCACCAAGTCGCCGATGGCTGGGCTGGGTACCTCTGTCCTCCCCATCCGAGCAACGCGATCCTCCACCCGGTCGACCAGCCGCTCCAGGGCGCCGGCGGACACTGGACGACGGGCACAGGCAATCCGCAAACCGGAGAGGACCTTCTCTCGCTCAAACGCCTCACGCCGCCCATCACGCTTCACCACCAGCGGCGCAGTCAGGATCGCTCGCTCCATCGTGGAGAAGCGCTCGCCGCAGTCCTTACACTCCCGTCGGCGGCGTATGCTAGACTCCTTCTTGTTGGTATCGACAACCCGAGTCCCTAGATGGCCGCAAAAAGGGCACTTCATGACACCGTCCTCCGATGGATGCTGGTATCCCGCCGTCTACGCATGAGCTGTAGCTTGCCAGACCTGTTCGCAGGTGACTCGGCCTACGCCGCCCTTCGCAGTCAAGCCCCTAAGAAGCAGAAAGCCCACATCTTGGGCTTCGAGAGAGGTGAACCCCTAAATATCGGGGAGAGCTTGGACGGATTATACCACACGCTAACCTGCCGGGCAAGCGCTCAGGACCCTAGTAATCTTAAAACTTCGGAAACTGGGCGGGCCTTATCGTCACCCGCCAGAGAGGAAGCCAGACCCGGTGTTGCGGTCTAGCGAAGTCTATCTCGAGGCCTTGATGCCCAGCCATATCTGCCCAGCCCTAGCAGCTACACCAATCGGTTGGGCGGCCTCGGGCGGAAGATGCCAGGGTGACTCCCCCTCTTCCCGCGAGCAGCGACAGGAAGAGAGGGAGCACCACACCCAATGCAGAGTGCTTGGTTCGAGATGCAGTCACCGATAGCTCTGGACACGAACGGTCAGTGGGCCCGACGCTCACCGTCAACGAGGGCCGATCACTGCGCCGCTCTGCTAGCTGTGCCGTCGCAAGAAGGCCGGGATCTCGATGTCGTCTTTGTCGAAGGCAGGCGTCTCGAACGCGATCGGTTGAGGCGTCTCCTCCCGCCGCGGCGCGCGCACCGTTCGCCGGCGTGGATTCCGCCCATCGAAGCCGGTCGCGATCACCGTGATCCGGATGCCGTCGTCCAGCTCCTGATCGACCACAGCGCCGAAGATCAGATTGACGTCCGGGTGAGCCGTCTGCTTGATGATGGACGCCGCCTCGTTGACCTCGTAGAGGCTCAGGTCTGCGCCTCCTGTGACGTTGAACAGGATGCCCCGAGCGCCATCGATGGTCACGTCAAGCAGATCGCTGGAGATGGCCTGCTGCGCTGCATTAATGGCGCGATCGTCTCCGCTCGCCTGGCCAACGGCCATCAGCGCCGCCCCACCCTCCGCCATGATCGCCCTCACATCCGCGAAGTCGAGGTTGATCAGACCGGGCACCGTGATCAGCTCGGAGATGCCCTGGATGCCCTGGCGCAGGACGTCGTCCGCCATGGAGAAGGCGTTCTGCAGCGTGACCCGCTTGTCCGCGATCTCCAGCAGCCGATCGTTGGGAATGACGATCAGGGTGTCGACCTCGCCCTTGAGCTGTTCGATGCCCTCTCTGGCCGCTTCCGAGCGCACCGAACCCTCCCAGTGGAAGGGACGGGTGACAACCCCGATGCTCAGCGCGTCCACCTCCCGCGCCACGCGGGCGACAACGGGAGAGGCTCCGGTTCCGGTGCCACCGCCCATTCCGGCGGTGATAAACACCATGTCAGAACCCTCGAGGATCGCATACAGCTCATCGACCGACTCCTCGGCGGCCTCACGACCTAGCTTGGGGTCACCACCAACGCCGAGCCCGCGCGTCAGCTTGTCGCCGATTCGCACGCGCACGGGAGCGTTGGCCAGCATCAAGGCCTGAGCATCGGTGTTGATGGCGATGAACTCGACGCCACCCATCCCCTCCTTGATCATTCGGTTGACTGCGTTGCTGCCGCCACCACCCACGCCAACCACGCGGATCTTGGCGAAGCTTTCCGTCTGTGGCACTCCACTCATTGGTCCTCCTCCTATGCGGTGATCTCTACGCATCCCCATTCCTGTGTGTCGAGTCCGGCACTCTGCATTGTCCGGCATTTGGTCGCCCGGCCCGCATCCGAGAGACTAGCCGGGTAAGAACGCTCTCAGCCACTCAAGGAAGCGGCCCCTGCGGGCGGGCCCCGGCTTGGCTCTAAGCTGCGGTCGCGCCTCCTCGGTGCTGCCCCACATGAGTAGTCCTGCGCCGACGGCGTGCGCAGTATTGTCGATAGAATCAACCAGCCCGTGAAGACTCCGCGGTCTGCCGAGGCGGACGGGCAGCCCCAGGATCTCCCGCCCCAGGCCACGGATGCCTGGTAGCTGTGCGGTTCCGCCTGACAGCACAACGCCAGCTGGCAACAGGCCGTCGTACCCCGAGCGTTTGATCTCCTTGTTGACCATCGATAGGATCTCCTCTGCCCGAGCCTCGATGATGCTCACGAGCTGCCATCGGGGCACGACCTGGCGCGCACCGTCGCCGAATGAGGCGACGGTGAACTCCTCGTCCGATCGGATTCGGTCCGGGAGGGCATGCCCGTACTCTATCTTGATCTCCTCCGCGACCGCCGGGGGCAGCCGCAGCCCAATGGCGATGTCTTGGGTCAGGTAGGCTCCTCCGATCCCCAAGGTGACTGTGTGCCACACCGTGCCGTCGATGAATATGGCGACATCCGTCGTCCCAGCCCCAATGTCGGCCAACACAACACCCATCTCGCGCTCGGTCTCAGTAAGGACAGCATCGCCAGCGGCAATGGCCGCCGAGACCACCTCATCAACCTCCATGCCGGCCCTGTTGACGCACTTCAACAAGTTCTGGATGGCGGTTGTTGACGCGGTCACTACGTGGGCCTCAACCTCAAGCCGGAAACCGTGCATCCCTATGGGGTCTCGCACCCCGGCCTGGCCATCCACCACGTACCCCCGAGGAATGACGTGGATCACATCTTGGTTGTGCGGCACGGTGATGGCGCAGGCCGCGTCCAGGGCCCGCTCCACGTCGTCCACGGTGATCCCGTGACGACGATGGGAGACGCCCACAACACCCTGGCTGTTCAGCGAGCAGACGTGTTTCCCGCTGATGCTGACGTACGCGCGCTCGAGCTTGTACCCGGAAGAGCGCTCGGCTTCCGCTATCGAGGCGGCCAGCACGGCCGTGGCGTCTTCTACGTTCACCACGACGCCCTTGCGTAGACCACGCGACGGAACCAGGCCAACGCCCACGACCCGTAGGTCGCCGTTCTCATGGACCTCGCCTACCAGCGTGCAGACTTTGCTGGAGCCGACATCAATGCTGACAACGGTGCGTTCCACAGCTCGGCTACTCCCTGACCATCACAGGTCTCCGACTGGCGAGTAGTACGGCGCCCCGGGGAATCGGACGTCGACCATGCTGACCGCCTCTCCACGCGCTTCAAGCCGAGCCGTGATGAGCGCCAGCGCCTGCAGGCGCTGACCCATCCCCGAACCCTGGCCCAGGATGACGCGCCACCCGTGGTGATCGACGAAACTCAGGCCCTGCTCCGGAGCATAGTCGAGTCCCGCTGGAATCTCGGCACCGCTGGTCCAGAGCTCGGTCAACGCGACGCGCACCTGTGGATCTAGGTTGCCCTCGGAGCCTCGGGGCAGCTCGCCTGTGACCACCCGGCGGGCCGCATCATCGCCGTCCACCTCCGGACCGCCGGCCCCGGGGCCACTTGCTCCGGCCTCCGCCGGGAAGACGGCGCCGTTCTCGTCGATCCACCACAGTCTCGTGCCATCGTTCCATAGCACGCGCGGCTGACGTTCCACGACGGCAATGCTGCAGTTGGACGGCAGGCTGCAGCTGACCTCCGCGCTTTCGAGGGCTGGCACCCTGTCCAGAACCCGAGCCTCGATCACGGCGGGGCGGGCCCAAAGGATGTGCAGCCCGAGCAGTTCACTGGCCTCCAGGATCTCCTCGGGCGAGACCCGCCGGGTGCCGACCATCTCCGCACCGTACACGTAGAAGCGAAGGTCCACGGTTAGCCAGAGGGCCAACGCCCCAATCAGAACGGCGAGGACTACCAGGGACCATCTCACCCGCTTCAGCCAACGCGACTTGCGGAGAGAAATGGGCGCCTGGCCCAGAGGTACCTGGCCCAGAACTACCGTACCGGCTCGCTCGTACCCTCTGTAGTATGGACGACTTCTCCGAGGTTTCTTCTTCATGCGCTCACTCCTGGGGTTGGTATGAGACCTCCGTGCGCGCTCTGTCGCCATGGCGCTCGAGGGCAAGCTCAATCAGCCGATCGATCAGCTCTGAGTACGGTAACCCGCTAGCTTCCCACAGTTTCGGGTACATGCTGATGTCGGTGAAGCCAGGGATCGTATTGATCTCGTTCACATAAAGCATATCCGTCTGGCCCGACACCAGAAAGTCGACTCGGGCCATCCCAGCGCAATCGACGGCCTTGTACGCCCGCACCGCCATGCCCTGGACCTCCGCTGTCATCCCCTCAGAGAGCGGGGCCGGAATGATCAGCTCGGATGCTTCGTCGCCCTTATCGATGTACTTGGACTCGTAGCTATAGAACTCCCGGCTGGGGATGATCTCGCCCGGCAGTGACGCGATCGGGTCATCGTTCCCCAACACGCTGACCTCGATCTCGCGCGCCATCGGAACGGCCAGCTCAACGATTAGCTTGCGGTA
>JASFVG010000114.1:0-11435 GCA_050049955.1 Anaerolineae bacterium
CTGAGCAAACACGCCCTGAGGTAACAGCATCAGCATCCAGGCGAAGTTGATCGCCGAGATGGCCCCTTCCCCCATTCGCGTGGCGATACTGTTGCTAACAACGAGGTTGATCTGGGCAACAGCCGTACCCAAGACCCGAGGCGCCATCAACCTTCCAACCTCGCGCACGCTAGGGTTTGATAGACCTAACGAGGGCACATACCGAGCATCGAAGCGAAGGAGAAGCGGCACCTGAACCAGAAGATGAAGGAACGAACCCACTACAACTCCGATGCCCATTCCCAGGACGCCTAGTCTCGGCCCGAGTAGCGTCGCGCCGCCGATGATCGCGAGATTGTAGATGGAAGGTGCTAGGGCCGGCATAAGGAAGTGCTGATGAGCATTCAGCGCCCCCATCACGACACCGCTCACCCCGAAGACCACTGGTGTCACCAGCATCAATCGCAGCAGGCGCACGGTAAGCGATTGCAGTTGTGGATTGAGGCCAGGAGCGATCAGGGCTCCCACAAACATCGGTGCGAGAAGGGCGACCAGCCCGGCCACGATCGACATAACAATCGCTGTGAGGTTGATCACGCTTGAGGCGAGTTGCCATGCTCCGGCGTGATCGCTCTCTGCAAGGTGATGGGCGAAGGTGGGGATGAAGGCAGATCCCAGCGCGCCGCCGGCGACTACCAGAAAGACCGCTTCCGCGACACGGTTGGCCGCCAGATATGCATCGACCTCACCAGCTGTGCCAAAGAGCGCCCCGATGACCATCTGGCGTCCCAGTCCCAGAAGGCGGCTCAGGACAAAGAGCACCATGACCAAGGTTGCAGCCTTGGCTATCTGGCTCTCACCCCTGTTCATGGATCCTCTCTGGGCTACGAAGTGACTCGCGGCAGTACGCGGAGCGCCTACACACGCAGAGAGCCGGGGTTTGTTACCCCGGCCCTCGCCAAAAGGAGGAGAAGAAGAGAAACCGCCCCTGACTCAGTTGAAAGTATAGCAGATTCGCGCTCACTGAGCTTGACGTGAACCTGACGCTTGGCTGACGCTATGCATATGCTTGGCAAGAGAATGGCGTCGCGGGAGGATCGGTCTCGCGGTGAGGGGTGGGCAGCTCGCCAGAGGTCCGGGGACGCAGGCTGCTGTCTTGGACCGCCAAGCAACCCACCCATCAGGTGCTGACACGGCTGACCTTCGCCCCGAGCGAGACCAGTTTGTCTTCAACCCGCTCATAGCCGCGGTCGACCTGACCAATGTTGCGAATCAGGCTGCGTCCGTCGGCGCATAGAGCTGCGATGAGCAGGGCCATGCCAGCCCTGATGTCGGGGCTGCTTACCTCCTCTCCATGAAGAGGAGACGGTCCCTGCACAACGCATCTGTGCGGATCGCAGAGGATGATCCGGGCGCCCATGGCGATCAGTTGATCCACGAAATAGAGCCGACTCTCAAACATCTTCTCGTGGACAAGCACGGTGCCTTGAGCCTGGGAGGCAACCACGATAGCGATGCTCATCAAGTCAGCGGGGAAGGCCGGCCACGGGGCATCCTTCACCGTTGGAATCGCGCCACCGATGTCCGGTATGATACCCAGAGACTGCTCCTTGGGCACGAAGACATCATCCCCGCGAACCTCAAACTGAACACCGAGGCGCTTGAACACCGAACCAATCATGCGCAGATGCTCTGGAGCAGCTTTCTCGACGAGTAACTCACCCCCGGTCACAGCGGCAAGGGCTATGTAGCTGCCGACCTCCATATAGTCCGGGCCGGCAGAGAACTCCCCGCCGGTGAGCCGGTCCACGCCTCGAATTGTGAGCACGTTGGAGCCAATGCCTTCAATCTGGGCCCCGAACAGACAGAGCATATGACAAAGGTCCTGCACGTGAGGCTCGCAGGCCGCGTTGCGGATCAGCGTCGTGCCCTCTGCCAAGACCGAGGCCATAATGGCGTTCTCAGTGCCTGTGACGCTGGCCTCGTCCAAGAGCATATCCGCGCCTCGCAGTCTGTCACACCGGAGGCGGAAGGAGACGTCAGTTTCGACCTCCGCCCCCAACGCATTCAGCGCCAGGAAGTGCGTGTCCACGCGGCGACGCCCGATGACATCGCCCCCCGGACGTGGCAAGGTCACGGCTCCTGTCCGTGCCAGCATGGGGCCGGCCAGGGTGATCGATCCTCGGATTCGGCCAAACAAGTCCGGGCTTAGCTCTGTGGTGCGAATGTCGTGAGCGTGAACCCGCCAGGTGTGCGGCCCCAATTGGGCAACGTCCGCACCGATGTCATCGAGTATCCCGGCCATCGTCCGGACATCCCCGATGTCGGGCATGTTCCGAAGCGTGACCGGCTCCTCCGTCAACAGACAGGCAGCCAGAAGAGGTAGGGCCGCGTTCTTGTTCCCGCTTGGAACGAGCGTTCCAGAGATCGGGTGTCCACCCTCAATCAAGAGCTTTTCCACGGCGCTACCCTCCTATGACCCGCCCCGCTCTCACAGCGCCATCAAGGACCCGGGCGTCGACTCACAGGGATTGTGACCTCGATGGACCTACAGCCTAGGGCGATCAATCGTGAACCGTGTCAGGCGACCTTACTGACTGGCGAAGATCAGGGTCTCACAACCCCTGGACAGCGTACCCGACAAGATGAGAGGCCATCGTGCCTCTCAAGGCGAGGCACCAGTCGATTCCTACCCACTACTCCGGCAGACGATAGTCTCCACCAAGAATCAACGACACGTCATACTCAGCAGCTGGGTCCGAGCCCTGAACTACCGCCGACTGAGGGAGATCCAATAGGCCAGCGATGTGCCTGGCGGTGGCCGTCTTGTCGCCGTGCGAGACAACAAGCGACTCTGCAATATCCTGTCGATCAGCATTTCCGGTGTGGGTAACGTTCAGCCCCTCGCGCCGAAGAAGCTCGGTCACTTCCGCAGCCAATCCCGTCGTGAGTGTCCCGTTCAGCACCTCAATGGTGGCAGCTTCTATGTCTGCCTCGGAACCGTCGGCGGGGCTGTCCTGGTCAGAGACTCTCTCAGCAGTGAAGATATCGTCTCGAAGCACGCGCATCTCGTCTCGCAAGAGAATCAGTACCTGTTGGCCGTCATCTGTTTCGTAGAACATCGTGTACCGCTCATCGATGACGCCGAAGGCGATATCCTCGGTCTCGACTTGAGACGCCAGACGCGCCAGGGCGACGATCTGATCAAGTGTCAAATCGGTCATCACCGAATCTCGCAGGAGCCCCCACATCTGGGGCGCCTGAGCCAATAGCGTCGGAAGCATATCAAGACGTGTCACCTTGTTGAAGACAGCCTTGAGGACCTGCTGTTGACGCTCAGCTCGGTCGAAGTCTCCGCCGGCAGAATGGCGGGTGCGCGCATACTTCAGCGCGGTGTCACCGTCGAAGTGCTGCTGACCAGCCTCTATGTAGAGAGGATCATAGCCGTACGGGTCAGCGGGGTCGTGCGATGGATAGATTGGGTCGTCGATTGCCTCTTCTACGTAGATGTCAATCCCGCCGATCCGATTGACCAGCTCCACAAATGCATTGAAATCCACTCGCGCGTAGTAGTGAATAGGAATGCCGAGGTTGTTTTCCACGGTCTTGACGGCGAGAGCGGGGCCACCGCCGGGGTAGTCATCGATGTCCCCAAGCACGTGGGCGGTGTTGATGCGGCCCACTCCGTAGCCAGGTATGGGCACCCATAGATCGCGAGGAATAGACAGCATGCCACCCGTCTTGGTAACGGGATCGAGCGTCAGCACCAGCATGGTGTCAGTACGAAAAGCGCCGTCCTCCCCCGGGCGCTGATCTATGCCCAGCACAAGGATGTTGACCCTCTCCGTTCCCTGCCAAGTCAGGTCCCGTCTGGTGAGATCAGGCGTTGGTGTCCCGGGCTCCTGGTCAACCAGACCCGAGCTGATGAAGGGTGGGAGAGAGTCGGACGCGGCGATGAATTCGCGCACCCGATCGAAGACAAACATCCCCGCAAGGGCAGCGATCACGAGAAAGAGGACCACCAAGCCTGTGGTGAACAGCCTCTGGATCGTCGTGCTCAAACGTCTGCCTTGCTCGCTATTGCTGTGCACGCCCGTCTACCCCCACCGAGTCATTGCTACCACCAACGACCGGCATCCGGGTGTTGGCGAACACAGGATAGAATCCAAGACGCATAGACCAGGAAGATACCTCCTCAAGAAGGTCAGCCGACATTTCGAAGCATTATAGCACGGGCATATGCGAGCAGCAATCAAGGCAGTGTCGCCAGGTGGAGGCGCCCCTCTTCAAGAACGTAGATTTCCCCCTCCGATTCATTGACTGCCAACGCCTCTAAGGCCGCAAGAGTCTCGCCGGCTCGCAGCTGCATCGCGAACTGCCCATCGGGCTCCAACTCAACAATGCGGAGATTGTCGGGATCGGCCATGTAGACCCTACCGCTCCCACTTGGGTCTACCGCGAACCCGGGGACGCGTCCTAGCCCGCCTGGAACGCCTCGAATCTCGAACTCCTGAGGCTCCCCTCCCAGGAATTTCCCGACGGACCCGTCCGCGAATAGAATGTAGATGTAGCCGTCTATGGCCATGTCCTGTATCTGCCCGACTCGTCTGCGCAGGGGCGTCGCGAAGTAGGGCTCAGGCGGATTGGGGTAGATATCGCCCTGAGGCTTATAGCGCCAGATTTGCACCTCATCCTCGGCAGCGACGGCAAGAATGTAGAATTGACCGCTGTAGGATCCCACGGCCAAGGGTACACCGGCAGGTGGTGACCTCAGACTCGTGCGGGCAACCTGAGGCGCTCCACTTTCGCTCCCCCAGGCGGGATCGTAGCTCAGGAGCCCGCCGTCTTCCTCCAGGACCACCAGGGCGCCCATTCGACGCCCTCCCTCCGGGCCGACCCACGCACAATCGACCAGTTGACCAACATCATCTCCATCGACCTCGAGGCCAGTATGCGCGAGTACCAGCTCCTCCTGATCCCCTGGCTCGCTCCCCGCACCGTCTAGAGGCACTCGGGCCGCCCAACCACTGTTGGAATCGAGCACGAACGCCATCTGGCCATGCACAACCAGTCGCCGGCCCACCCCACTCGCGCCTAGATCCACCAGCTGGCGGAGCTCAAGGCGCTCGATGCTGTCCAATCGGTCGAGCGCGTCTCGAACCTGCTCACGCATGGTCTGAACGTAGGGATCTTCCGGCTGAAGCGTAGCGGCGACATCTATCTGCTGCAGAGCCTGCTCCCAATGCGCTCGTGCTGCATTTGAGCCGGACCTCTCTAGCTCCGCAAGGGCAATTTGCCCTTCGGCCTGCCTGACGACGGCCTGGAATCGAGATTCTACCGCCAACGTCAGGTAGGCCACAGTGACCACGGCGGCCGCCAGGATTGGAATGGCCGCGGCGACAACCATCATTCCAGTTGGATGCTCCTTGGGCGGCAGGCGACGGTGGGCCTGGCGGTAGGCCTCACGTTGTGGCCCAGGCAGCGTTCTACGGACGGTTGTAGCAACTGCCCCGATCAACCACCTGCCAAGAGCGGCAACCCCCGCCAACACGGCCGCAAAGCCGTGCCAGGCGTATCCTAGGACCCGACCAAGCGGTCGTAGTGCACGCATCAGCACCGCCCCTACGTCGATACTCTGTCTGCTGCGAGGTTCTCTCCGTTCGAGACCAGTACGTAGGTCAGTTGCGTCCAGTTGTTCCGTGCCATACGGCGGCACGCTTTCGAGCTCGCGTTCAGCCGGCGCCCGCGCGGCGCTTGCGTGAGCCGGTACCTTGTCCATCGACGACGGCACCTCGCGGGGCTGTCCTTCAAGGGGGCTACGTGCCTCTTCTGCCCGAGTGTCCAGGGCAGGCACCCATCTGACGATTAGGGCCGCGAAATCGGCTCCCTCGCCCAGTTGCTCGAGGCCGGTCTTGACGCTCTCAACCTCGACACGCTGCAGTACGCGAAGCAGGCCCTCCCTTCCCGCCTTCTGAAGCAACACGAACGAAGTCAACAGCAACGTGTCGCCTGGAGAGGCGAGAGCATGGTGGAGACGAACGTCGACCACCGGACGAATGCCTATGTGGGCCAGCCTCTCCCCTCGAGGAAAACACCGCAGCCGACCCCCTTCGAGAACGCACGCCCAGGCGGGCCCCGCCTGAAGTAGAAAGAGGTCGTTTTCGCGAAGTACGGCGCAGGAGAGCCCTGCATAGCAGCGTTGCGTGGGATCCGCATTCAGGTTGTGCTCGAACAGGTACACATTGACAACAGACACTGCGCGGCGAAGCGCTGCGGTGACGCTCCCGGATGTGGCCCAGTAGGTCTGAGTCGCAACCTCGCGAAGCTCTCGGCACAGATGGGGAGTTGCTGCATCCGTCGGATTCAACAGGAAGAAGAGTTGCTCACTCTGCCTGTCCCGTACCACGTCGGCGGGGGGCGTCAAGGTCTGGGCGAAAGGCGTGGAGTCCTTGACGGTGACACCGTCGATGACACACAGCGCAGACACTCTGGGCTCGACGGGGACCTCAGTGAACGCAGCCGAGACGGAACGCCCTGCTCCTGATGACACCTGTTCCTCTACTCCCACTCAATGGTTGCGGGCGGCTTCGAGGTTATGTCGTAGACCACGCGGTTTATCCCGGGCACCTCGTTCACGATCCGATTGCTGAGGCGAGCCAGTAGGTCGTGGTCGAGTCTTGCCCAGTCGGCCGTCATGAAGTCGTCGGTCGTGACTGCACGTAGGGCGATCGCGTGCCGGTAGGTTCGCTCATCGCCCATCACTCCGACACTCCGCACTGGAAGCAGAACAGCAAAGGTCTGCTGTACTTGGTCGCTCCGTGCCGATCTTGTGGCCTCGCGCAGCAAGCCTGCCCCGCCAAGCTCTTCCAGGAGGACAGCATCTGCCGCCCGCAGCATCTCCAGACGCTCCCAGGTCACCTCCCCGATGATGCGCACAGCAAGTCCAGGTCCTGGGAATGGCTGCCGCCAGACAATTTCGTCTGACAAACCAAGCTCCTCACCGACAGCTCGCACCTCGTCCTTGAAGAGGTAGCGGAGCGGTTCGACCAACTCGAAGTCCATCTCCTCCGGCAGCCCGCCAACGTTGTGGTGGGTCTTGATACGCGATGCGGCCTGTCGCTCCGGGCCGCGGCTTTCTATCACGTCTGGGTAGAGCGTACCCTGTGCCAGGAAGTCAACCCTACCTAGCTGTGCTGCCGCGCGCTCGAACACGCGAATGAAGCGTTCTCCAATGATTCGACGCTTCCGTTCTGGATCCTTCACCCCCCTAAGCGCGTCAAGGAACTCCTGCGTCGCGTCCACCGTCACGAGCTGCAGGCCCAATCGGTCACGGAACGTACGCATCACCTGTTCCGGCTCACCCCTGCGCAGTAACCCGGTATTGACGAACACACACGTCAGCTGATCGCCTAGTGCCCGATGAAGGAGGGCGGCGGTCACCGAGGAGTCGACCCCGCCGCTCAGGCCGCAGACCACGTGCGCATCCCCCACCTGATCACGGATCGCATGAATTGCCTGACCGATGAACGACACGGGCGTCCAATCAGGCGTGCAGCCACACACGTCTACCGCAAACCGGCGCAGGATCTCGCTACCGTGATCCGTGTGCACAACCTCGGGGTGGAACTGCAGCCCGTAGAGGTCGTGATCCACGCTGGCCATGGCCGCGACGGGAGCATTGGCGCTCCGCGCAAGTACGATGAACCCGTTAGGGAGGGTGTCGATCTGGTCGCCGTGGGACATCCAGACGCTCAGGCTTGAGTCGACAGACGGCAAGTGGGACAGGAGGGGAGTCGCCGGCCCGACAAGCTCAACCTTAGCCGAGCCATATTCCTGCTTGCTTGCGCGGGACACGTGACCGCCGAGATGATGGGCTAGCAGCTGCATCCCGTAGCAGATGCCCAAGGTCGGAATACCTCGCTCCAGGACGTATTGCGGTAGCCGCGGGGCGTCGGCGGCGTAGACGCTGCTGGGCCCACCTGACAGGATGATGCCACGGGGCTCCAAGCCCAGCACGCTCTCGGGCGCCACGTTCCAGGGAAAGAGCTCGCAGTACACGTTGGACTCACGCACCCGCCGGGTTATCAACTGGGAGTACTGAGAGCCAAAGTCGAGGACAGCAATTGCGTCACGACCCACGGTGATCCCTCCGCGTCAGGAGACCTTGGTCCAGCTTCAGGACAGCAGGCGGATCTGCCCGTCGCTCATATCGGTGACGACGGCTAGCGATACGATCGGCACGCCCAGGCACTCCAGATCCTGGCGCCCGCCTTCAAAGGACTTCTCAACAACAGTGCCGATGCCAACCAGCGTAGCTGCTGCGTGCTCTACGATGCGCACCAGAGCCCATATCGTCGCACCGGTGGCCAGGAAGTCATCAACCACAAGCACGCGATCGCCAGGGCCCAAGAACTCGGTGGAGACCATGAGAATGACGTCACTACCCTTGGTGTGAGAAGGGGCGATCTCAACGAAGACCGGGCCTGTCATCGTCACCGGCCTTGTCTTGCGAGCATACACGACTGGCACATCCAATGCGTGCCCGGTGGCAAGGGCCGGGGCAATCCCTGAGATCTCCGCGGTGAGGACTTTGGTGACCCGGGCATCCGCGAAGCGGCGTGCCATCTCAAGGCCCACATCGACCATCAGAGCCGGATCGATCTGGTGGTTGATGAAGCTATCCACCTTAAGAATGCCTCTACCAAGGTTCCTGCCCTCGTCTAGGATCCGCCGTTTGAGTTCCTCCACCAGTCCTCCTCCTTGGTCGCGTGTGGGGCAGGGCCTACCGGAGATGGATCAGGTCTCCGCACGATCAAGGGCTATTGTACACAACGCCCTCCTACCTGACAAGCGGTGGTCGCCGCGGAGGGCACAGGAAGGGGCAGCAAGGCCCTTGTGCACCCCTGTTCTCATCCAGGACGCAGCCTGTTCTATGTGGTATGCCCGACAGTAGCTCGCGAACCTGACACAGATCATCCTCCGCCGTCTACTCCTATCCCATTCATATGGCTGCTGACTTGCGGCCGCTCAGCAAACGCTCTATAATCAGAATTGGTTGTCGCATATCACTCCTGATGAGACGACGAACCATTCAGTTCCCATGACCGCCGCAGAATCGAGGTGTGGAGGCAAGGGCTATGGATAAGCTGATGAAATACTTCACGAATGCAGCGCGGAGGGTGCTGAAGCTAGCCCAACAAGAGGCCAAGCGCATGCACCACACTCGAATTGGCACCGAGCATCTTCTGCTGGGTTTACTGCACGAAGAGACAGGCGCGGCTAGTCAGGTCCTGCGTGAACTAGGGCTGCAGTCCGGTGATGTCGAGCACTGGGTAAAACGACTAAGCGGCGCGCGAGAGCAAACCTCGATGCTCAGGCAGGATCTCGATCTCACACCCCGGACACAGCATGTGCTTGAGCTGGCCAAGGAAGAGGCGCAGCATCGGAATGCGTCCAGGATAGACACCCACCACATTCTACTAGGGCTCGTACGCGAACGTGAAAGCACTGCGATCGAGATTCTCAGGCAGTTAGGCGTCACGAACGACCAGGTTCGCCGCTACACGGAGCGCGTTGCGCAGCACGAGCCAGTACCCGCAGGGGACAAGAAGGACCGCAAGACGTCGGATACCCCGACGACAGATACCCTGGCCGTTGACCTCACTTCGCTTGCCGAACAGAGCAAGCTCGATCCCGTGATCGGGAGGGAGCAGGAGATCGAACGGGTGGTCCAGATCCTGGCGCGAAGGACGAAGAACAACCCCGCTCTGATCGGGGAGCCAGGAGTCGGGAAGACTGCCATTGTAGAGGGCCTTGCCCAGCGCATCGTCTCTGGTGAAGTACCCGAGCCCCTCCTAAACAGGCGGCTGCTGCAACTCGATATCGGATCCCTAGTGGCTGGAACGATGTACCGAGGCCAGTTCGAGGAGCGCCTCAAGAAGGTGCTGGACGAGCTGAAGGGAAGTGACTGCATACTGTTCATTGACGAAGTGCACATGCTGGTTGGGGCGGGTTCAGCTGGCTCTTCTATGGATGCCGCCAACATCCTGAAGCCGGCTCTGGCCCGAGGCCAACTCCAGTGCATCGGCGCCACCACGTTGGGCGAATATCGGAAGCACATTGAATCGGATGCAGCGCTGGAGCGGCGCTTTCAGCCAATTACGGTCGACGAGCCGACTGTCCAAGAGACCATTGAGATCCTCGAGGGTATCCGCGAACCGTATGAGCAACACCATCAGCTCCACATCACCGACGAGGCTCTGGAGGCGGCCGCTAGGCTCTCCACGCGGTACATCACCGATCGGTACCTACCGGACAAGGCGATAGACCTGATTGACGAAGGCGCATCCCGCGTTCGGATGTACAAGACGCCTCACGCCCAGAATCTGCGCCAAGTGTTCCGCGACCTCAAGGATGTCAAGGAGGCGAAAGAACGGGCCATCGATGCTCAGAAGTATGAGGAAGCCTCTGATCTGCGAGACCGGGAACTTGATCTTCAAGAAGAGCTAGAGATCATCCGTGCGGATCGCGAGGCCAGTTTGCTTAAGAACGGGGTCGCCGTTGGTCCCGAGGACATTGCCGAGGTTGTCGCCATGTGGACGGGTATTCCAGTGACACAGTTGCATGGCGCAGAGCAGGCGAGACTCCTGGAAATGGAAGATGCTATTCATAGGCGCCTGGTGGGACAGGATGAGGCTGTCACGGCGACCGCCAAGGCGGTGCGGCGCGCGCGTGCAGGCCTGAAGGACCCAAGGCGCCCGATGGGTTCGTTCATCTTCCTGGGCCCCACAGGAGTGGGCAAGACTGAATTGACCAAGGCCCTGGCCGAGTTTATGTTTGGGAGTGAGGATGCTCTGCTGCAGTTGGATATGTCCGAGTTCACAGAGCGTCACAACGTCGCCCGGCTAGTGGGTGCCCCTCCCGGGTACGTGGGCTACGACGATGCGGGTCAGCTCACTGAGGCGATCCGGCGTCGTCCCTACGCCATCGTGGTCCTTGACGAGATCGAGAAGGCCCATCCCGAGCTTTTTAATATGCTGCTCCAGATCATGGAGGAAGGACAGCTATCGGACGCGCGCGGGCGGCGGGTTGACTTCAGCAACACGATTGTCGTCATGACCTCCAACGTCGGCGCGGAGATGATCAGGCGACAGACGGGCATGGGCTTTGCCGCTCCGACGCTCGAATCGGCTGACGAAGCAGACTATGACGAGATGCGCGACAAGCTGCTGGCGCAACTCAAGCGTACGTTCCGTCCAGAGTTCCTAAATCGAGTGGACAAGGTCGTCGTCTTCCGCGCGCTCACGAAGGAGGACATTGCCAAGATCGTCGATCTGGAGATGGACAAGGTGCGCGGCCGACTCGAGGAGTCGGGCTTTCACCTCGAGGTGACAGAAGAGGCAAAGGCTCTACTGACCAAGGAGGGCTACAGCGAGGAGTACGGCGCGAGGCCACTG
>JASFVG010000115.1:0-11357 GCA_050049955.1 Anaerolineae bacterium
CCGCCAAGTGGTTTCTACGCAATGCCACGGCGCTACTTTCTGCGTAGATTCCACCGCCGCCGCCAATGTGACCCGTTGTGGCGACGTTGCCCACGACGGTGTTGTCGATCAACTCAGCCGTGCTGTGCTCCACGACGATCCCACCCCCGTTTCCGTTCGCGGCGGTGCTGGCCGTGTTGCTCTGTACCGTGTTGCCACCCAGAGTGGCGGTGCAACCGTTAAGGTATACCCCGCCAGCGCGACCGACGTCGGCCGAGCTTGCCGTATTGCCCTCTACAATGTTGCCCGTGAGCGTAGCCTGGCTGTAGCGTGCGTACACACCGCCACCGTAGGCGGCTCCGCTCGTGCTGCCGACGTTGGCTACGATGACGCAATTGCTGATAGTCGTTGCGGCGTCCGTCACGTAGATGCCCCCGGCTGCGTCCCCCAGATAACTTCCGCCAAGACCCGTGCCGTCTCCGCCCGTGATCCGCAGGTCCATCAGCCCTGCGTGGGCGGAGAACCCGGTGACGTAAACCACTCTCCCGCGACCCTGCGCGTCCAGTGTCGTGGGCTGGGTGATCGCGTAGGGCGTGCTCCAGTTCGTCGTCGTGTACCCCCCGCGGATCGTGACTGTCTTGTTAATGAAGACCACCTGGGTGATGCCCTCACGCGCGTGAACGTCGGTGTAGACCCCTTCGGCGACCTTGATCACGTCGCCCCACTCGGCATTATCCACAGCCTCCTGGACCGTAGCGTAGTTGCAGGTCGGTGGCCCGGACAGGCATACGTGCAGCTCCCCAGCCGGATGCTTCGCGTGGTCAGCCCAGGACACGCCCTGAGCCAACGCCCAGCTGGGCGCCGCCGCCCGTGCGCCAAGATCCGCGTCCACCAGCCAGAGCAGGCCCAGAGCCAGTCCCAGCCCGACCACCAGAGCAAGCGTCGCTTTCCTGAGCATGATCCTCCTTATGCAAGTGCGTTGGATGTTCAGAGTATTGCCCGATCTACTGGTCATCCCTCTGCCTCGGCGGCCATTTACCATCTCACCGGCCCTTGAGAACGCTGGTAAGGTAGACGTAGTGCATCGCCAGCTCCTCCGCCCCTATGTCCGTCCCCACGCCGGCATCCACGCCCGCGTCGATGGCGCCAGACATGGCCATCAGGTGGTAGCCATCGGCGGAGAGTGCCGGATCCCCAAAGTGACCGTTGAAATGTGTTACCCTTCCCTCCCGTTCCCAGTCGCCCGAGTTGTCGTGCCACAGCGTTCCGTTGAGCGTCACCGTATTGCCCACTGTCACCCTGATACCTACCGCCTGGTCGGCGACAATTGTGTTGGTCATTTCCACTGTGGAGGCGCCGTAGTGTCGGGTGACGTACATCCTAGTCCCATCACCAGTAGAGCCTGTCGAGAGCCCAGCCGCGCCGTTGCGCGCGCCTGTGGTGTGCAGCAGTCGTGGGGAAGCGTCCCAAATGGAGATGCCGCTGCCGGCACTGGCTCGGTTGCCTACCACCACGTAGTTGACCAGCGTGGCGTCGATGTATTCGTCGAGAAACAGCCGGCCGCCCTGTCCCCATCCCTGAGTGCTGGCTATGTTGTGGGCAACGTGGCTGCCAACCAGATCAATGTCAATGTATGCATGCACCCCCCGGGAGCCCCGCCCTATGTGGTGCTGGCGGTGTTGCTGATGATCCTGCAATTGCTGATGGTTGTGACCCAGTAGTTCCAATGGACGTACCCATCTCCTCCCCAGTCGGACCCGGCATACGGTCCCAGGTCTGTGGCGTCTCCTCCGGTGATGCCCAGCCCCTCCAAAGTCACGCCCAGAGTGCCAGTGACTGGAAACACACGCCCCTGCCCCTCCGCGTCCAGGGTGGTCGGGTTGACCTGGGGATTCGATACTGACCAGTCACTGGGGGCGTAGCCGCGACGGATGGTGATCGGCTTGCTAATGTGAAGCATCTGGCTGGAGTCCGCGCCGGTCTGGACGTCCGTGTTGACACCGCCGGCCACGCGGATTTCGTCCCCAGGCAGCGCCTGGTCAACCGCAAACTGCACCGTGCGGCAAGGGCTTTCCGGGCTGCCACAGAGCCCGGACCGTCCAAGCCCGTCCTCGCCACCCGTATCACCCCGGTACCTGTCTGTGCCTGAACCTCTTCTCCCGTTCCTCCGCCCACTAGAATCAAGACCGCCAGCATGAGGCCCTGGGCCAACCCCACTGAAACCAGCCAGCCTCTGCTTCTCATTTGATGACGCTCTTCGCTCACTCCGAGAAAGATACAGCCCCGACCGAGCGGCAGTGCGCTTCAAGCACAGGCCCGACCGGAGGTCCGACAGCCCGGCCAATTGGCAGGCTACTGGTTTCTCACCACCAACGGCAGGAAGACCCGTGCGGCCCCGGCCTCATCCGCACCAACGTCGTAGCCCTCGCCATAGGGACGCTCGTGCCCGTCGATATCCGTCGTCACGCCCGCGTCCACGCCCGCGTCAATCGCCGTCGAACCAGCAGTCAGATGGTAGCCGTCAGAGGCGAAGGCCGGGTCGCCATACACGTTGACCGTGCCGGTGAGGATCGTGCCGTCCCCACCGGTGTCAGTGGCGTTGTCGTACCACAGCGTGCCGTGTAGCGTGGCCGTGTTGCCCTCCGTCACAAGGATGCCCACCGAGTGGCCGAAGATGATCGTGTTCGTCATGGCCGCATCGCTCGTCCACAGGTAGTGATCTGCGTCGCTGATATGGATCCCGCTGCCGTCGCCGCCGGCGTTGCGTGCAATGGTGGTGTGCAGCAGGCTGGGGAAGGCGTGGCGGACGAGGATCCCGGCGCCGCGCCAGTTCGGCTCGCTGGAGAGGGTGTTGTCGGCCACCACGTTGTTGACCAGCGTGGGCGCACCACCGTTCACGTACAGACCCGCGCCGCCGGCTCCGGCGGTGTTGCCGGTCACCAGATTGCCGCGCAAGGTGGCGTCGCTGTAGTAGAGCTGGAGCCCCCCGCCGCTGCTGTAGGAGGTGTTGTCGTCGACCACATTGTTGACCAGCGTGGCGTCGCTCTGATAGACACCTACGCCCCCGCCGCCGTTCCTGGCCGAGTTGCCGGTGATGGTGTTGCCGTCGAGCGTGGCGGGGCTCTGGTACAGGTCAATCCCGCCACCATCACCGAAACTCGTGGCGTGGTTGTCGTGGATGGTGTTTCCCTTGAGCGTAGCGCTGCTGCTTGAGAGGTATACCCCGCCGCCATAGCCCCGGGACGTGTTTCCCGAGATCGTGTTGTCTACGAGATGGCTGGCGCCCCCATGGATGAACACACCGCCGCCGAGGTACGGTGAGCTGTTGCTATAGATCACGTTGCCGCTGATGACGGCGGTGGCACCCTGAATAAGCAGCCCGCCACCCGAGTCCGTGTCCCACGGGCTGCCGCCTAGCCCATCCGACTTCCCGCCCTCAATGCGCAGGCCCGCCACGGTCGGGGCGATGGAGCCACTGATGACCATGCCCCTCCCCAGCCCCTGAGCGTCCAGCGTGGTTGCGTGGGCCACAGGGTCTGGCGTTGTCCAGTTGCTCGTGGTGTAGCCCCCCTGGATAGTCAGCCCCTTGTCGAGGTAGACGACCTGGACGATGCCGTTGCGCAGCCCGACGCCTGTGCAGGTTCCGGCCACCTTCACCAGCTCGCCTTCGCCGGCCGCGTCAACCGCCTCTTGGACGGTGCCGTAGGTCGTCGCGCCGTCGTTGGTCCGGGCTGCACAACTGCCAGATAAACCCGAAATGAGGAGCTCGGCCCCACGCTGCGGCAGCTGCGAGGCGGCAGCCGCCACTTCCAGCGTTTGAGTCAACCACTCCCGCGCGCCTGCCGGGCCCAGGACGTTGAAGACCGCAGTCAGCTGGTGCCACTCGGAGGGTGCCGCCCCGACGCCCTGCCAGCGCAGCGTGCCCGTGCCGGGCACCATGGCCCCGGCATCGCTCGTCCAACCGACGAGCTGTAGCCGCGGGCCCCAATCCTGCCGCACGGTGAAGGACACGCCGGATGTGTGAGAGATCGAGACCCGGTCAGTGACCGTCATCGTGTCGCCCGGCTTGACAATGAACGGTCCGGAATCCCACGCCCGAGAGGTGCCATCATTGATTTGAACCATCTTGTCCCAGTTCGGCCGCGGGCGGTTGTGCTGGAACGCAATGACACGTGCCGGCGGCTGATAGGCGGCGCCTTGCACCGTCAGCGTCTCCGACAGTGCATCCACGAAGTCGGGGTTCGCCTGCACGAGGAAGGTCTTTTGAAGCGTGTGCCACACGTCAGGCGCAGCGTCAGTCACGTTCCAGGTAGCGGTCAGACTCGACGTGCTCACGTCGCCCGTAGAGGCCGCACAGTCCTGCCACACCAGCGAGCTGCTCCAGGAGTCGGCCAGGACAAGAGCCGTCGTCCAGGTGCTGCTCACCCGCACCCGATCCGTGATGTTCACCGTATCACCCGGGGAGACTGTGAACGGCCCTTCATCCCAGGGCAGCAACGTACCTGAGTTCACGCTTACCCACTTCTCCCACTCGACGTCGGGCGAGGGCAGGGGTAGCTCGTCTGCGCCGATGTCAGGATGAGCGCCCTGAGGCCGGGCATCCCCGTCAATATCGCTCGTCACGCCCGCGTCCACACCCCGCTCGATCGCCGCTGATCCCAGCGTCAGGTGGTAGCCGTCTGCCGCGAAGCCCGGGTCGCCGTACACGTCCTTGGTGCGAATCACGTTGCCCGTGGAGCGGGTCTGGTTGGCGTGCCAGAGAGTCGCATTCAGGGTAGCAGTGCTGCTTTCCGTCACGTGGATGCCAAGCGTGTGGCTGGCGACGATGGTGTTCGTCATTTCGACGTAGCTGCTCGTCCACCAGTACCCGGAGTCATCGGCGTAGACGCCACTACCGTCGCCGCCGCTATTGCTGACGATGGTGGTGTGGCGCAGACGGCAGGTGGCATTGGCGACGCGGACGCCAGCGCCGCTCCAAGCCAGCTCATCGTCGATCGTGTTGTCCCTTATCACGCTGTTCACCACCGTGACGGAGCCACCATTGACATACAACCCGCCGCCCTGAGCCCAGGCGCGATTGCCCGCCAGGACGGTGTCGGCCAGAGTGGCGTCGCTGTAGTAGAGTTCGATCCCGCCCCCGCCACTCGAGCACGTGTTGTCTTTGATGGTGTTGCCCCGGAGTGTGACATTGCTCTGATAGACTTCCACCCCTCCGCCGCCATTCCAGGCCGAGTTTCGGGTGATGTCATTTCCGTCCACCGTGGCGTCGCTCCAGAGAGCCGCCAAGCCGCCACCAACTCCAGGCCCGTCAACCGCGTTGTCGATAATCACGTTTCCGTTCAGTGTGGCGGCGCTGTAGATGAGGGCCACCCCTCCACCATCTGATCCAGCCGTGTTGCTGGTGACCGTGTTGTTGATGAGCTGGCTGGGACTCTCGTACAAGGCTATGCCGCCTCCGTTGTTGGGTGAGCTGTTGGAGAACACGGCGTTTCCGCTGATCACGGCCGTGGCGCCAAGAACGTACAGGCCGCCCCCGGCATCGAGCTCGTAGTACGCCGAACCGAGGCCGGTGGCATCGCCACCTGTCAGGTGTAGTCCTGCGACGGTGGGGGATATCGTCCCTGTGATGACCATCACTCGCCCCAACTGCCGGGCGTCCAGCTTTGTCGCGTGGGCGAGGGGATAGGGAGAGGTCCAGTCGCTCGTCGTGTATCCGCCCTGGATGGTTAGGGTCTTGCTGATGTACACCACCTGCGTGATGCCATCGCGCGCGTGAACGTCCGTATACGCTCCCTCGGCTACTTTGATCACGTCGCCGGATGCGGCGGCATCGACTGCGTCCTGAACCGTGCTGTAGTCGCACGTCGGTGGCCCGGCTGGACAGACGTGCAGTTCTGTGGCGAATCCCTTCGCAGCGCCAGTCGATTCATCGTGCGGCAGATCCAGCCCATGAACCGCTCTTGCGGGCGGATCTCCCTCCATCAGACGCAACAAACCAAGCGCGAGGACAAGTCCCAGCATCGAGGCGAAAGCGGCTCTCCTGATCATGATCGTACTCCTTGACTCGATGGGTCGGTCGGGCAATCGTCGGGTAGAACGAAGGACAGGCCGAATGGCGACCGGGCAATCGCCCCGATTCGCCACCTACCAGGCTCTGAGGACGATTGGGAGGAAGATATGGCCCCTGAAGACCTCGTCCGCGCCGACGTCGAAGCCCGTACCACTGGGACGAGGATCGCCGTCTATATCTGAGGATAACCTGGAATCGACGCCAGCGTCGATTGCGGCCGATTCAGAGGTCAGATGGTACCCATCGGCGCTGAACGCAGGGTCGCCATACACGTTGACCGCGCCGATGTCGATCGTGCCGGCGCCGCCAGTGTTCGTCCCATTGGCATACCACAGTGTCCCGTCTAGGGTGGCGGTGTGACCGGCCGTGACGGTGATGCCCACAGTGTGGCTGAAGATGATCGTGTTGGTGAACGCGACACGGCTCGCTGCGCCGTATTCGTCAGTCACGTAGATCGCGCTTCCGTCTCCGCCCGTGTTGCGGGCTATCGTCGAGTGCAGAAAGCGCGGCGATGAGTCCGAGGCATAGACGGCACTGCCCCTTGCTCCGGCGGTGTTGTCCGCCACCACCGTGTTCACGATGGTGACGTCGGCATTGTCCAGGAAGAGCCCGCCACCGGCAAAGCCAGTGGACGAAGGGTGATTGCTCGTGGCGTTTCCGACGATGACGTTGCTATCCAGTACGACTTGGCTCCCTCCCTCGATGCCTATCGCCCCACCGTATCCCCAGCAGCAGCCGGAGCCGACGTTGTCCCGAAACGTGCTCGCGGTCAACTTCATACGGTTACAGGAGCTCAGGTACGCGCCGCCACCGCGGCCATCCGCATCTGGGGTTGCCACATTGCCGCTGAACACATTGCTGTCGATCAGGGCGTCGTCGCAGCGGCGCGCGTATAGGCCCCCACCGCGCCCGTTGGCCGAATCGCCCGTGTTCCCTGCAATGCTGTTTCCTCGTAGGACGGCTCGGTCGCAGTACTCCAGGTACAAGCCCCCGCCCTTGCCGATACCATCTCGGTTGCCCCAATTGTCGCGAATTGTGGACTCCTCCACACGGGCGTTATCGCTGAGGAACAGGTGCAGCCCGCCCCCATGTCCGCAGCATTGCCCCTTTGTCCGAGCGCTGTTGCTGTAGATATCGCAGCCCGAAACAGTCAGACTGGGTGCGTGGATGGCGTATAGGCCTCCGCCTGCCGATAGGTCGGGGCCGGAGCCCTTGAGGTCGGTCGCGTCCCCACCTGTGATCGCCAGCCCCTCCAGCGTCACACCACTGGTGTCGCTCACCACCAGTACCCGTCCCTGCCCCTGGGCGTCTAGCGTCGTGACCTGGCCAAGGGGATTCGGCGTGGTCCAGTTGGTAGTCGTGTACCCGCCCAGTACCGTCACGGTCTTGCTGATGTACACCACCTGCGTGACCCCATCCCGCACGTGGATGTCGGTGTACGTCCCCTGGGCTACCTTGATCACGTCGCCGGGTTCAGCCGCGTTCACCGCGGCCTGCACCGACGCGTAGCTGCAACCGCTGGGGCAGACGTGGAGTTCTCCGCCGAGCGCCGCGGTTGCCGAGACTGCGCCACCCAGCGCACAGCATACTGCAAGGGCCGCTCCGATAGCGATCGTCGATGCGAGCGCTAGCGTCAAGAAAGGGTAGACACGTCGGTTTGTGGTTGTCATCTTTGTCCTCCTGCAGGTCTGCGGCTCACCGATGGTTAGAGACGGCCGACCAGGCCAACCGGTCGGTCGAGTCTGGTTTGGGGATCAGAACTGGAGTTGGGCACTCCATCCACGGGCAATCATACCACAGGTCGACCGGCTTTCCCAGCTACTCGCAGCCCACGTAACCAGCAACTTCATCAGCACCGCGGACAAGCGACGGTCTAAGCGGGCTGAGCTAGGTTAAGGCTAGGGGATGCTCTGCGCACGTGCCGGTCACCTCACAACGATGCGTTGACAGCCACTTAGGGGCGGAGTATACTAGCGCCTTGCCCGGGGCACCTGTAGTATCGGAGTCTGATCAACCCACCGGAGGTCGCTGTGCCGTGTGACCCAAGCAGATTGATCCCACCAGACCCGGTCAGCGGCAGGTGTGCGGAGGGCGGCGCTGAGAACCCTCCTGAGTTCGCCAGTTTCGACGAGCTGTTCAACCCTATCCACAACCCCGTGATCTTGAGATGGAGCGAGTTTTCGGACATTCCAGAACGCTAGCAGCTGGCTGTCGATGCCTTCGGCATGCAGCCCCAGTCGTACGCAGCCCATCTCACGGGTCTCGGCTGCCGCGTGGCACACCGTGGCGCGCGGGCGGCCAAGTCCGCGATCCAGAGGTGGCTGAACGGGCCCGCCGAAGCCCATGGCATCAGCAGGCGCACCGAACCGGACGGCGCCGGGGGGCGTCCACTTGGTACGTCTACGATGCAAAGGCCGAACCAGAGACCGCTGCGCGGGAGCGCCCGTGTGGGCAGAGAAGGTCTGGAAAGCGTCCGCAACGCGGCAAGAACTCGCCCGGTGACGGCTCAGACGGGCCATCGGCGAGTGATCCAGCCCGCTGGAGATGCATTGCAGTGATGACTTCAGTCGTTCAATGCGCGGCAGTCTAGGCTTCGTGGACTGACTCCAACCCAATGCATCATGCGGCAACTGTAGGAACCTGTACCCTATGAGTGCTCGAGACATCACCGAGTCCCTGCCAGGCAGAATCGTCATCGCCGCATCACTGCTGGTGTGCGGAATCCTCGTCTTCGTGCTGGGCGCGAACTACTACTCTGTGTTCCCGACCAACGATAGCCAGGCGTATCGAGCGCTCCTGGCGGCAGCCCTCCTCGGCGCAGCCATAGCCCTTCGCCGGAGGGAACGCACCCAACCCTACAGCCAGATCGCCTACGCGTTCTTCATTGCCATCATGGCCTTCTTCCTGAAGAGCCTGACGGCAGCGCCCCGGGATGGGCTGCTGCGGTCCGCTGGCGTGCCTATCACAACGCCGCGACACCGGGCGTTTTCGAAAGTCTTCGAGGCCTCCCTCGTCGTGGCCGTGATCCTCGCGCTCAGTCTGCTCAGGGGTTGGGACCTGCGCTCCCTCTACATCAGCAAGGGACGGCTCGGGCTGAGCCTTTTCGTCGGTCTCTCCCTTATGACGATCAACGCCGCCACCGGCATCGCGACCGGGGCAAGCCTTGGCCTCACTGGCGAAGAGTTGGTGGCTCGGCTTCCGTGGGCCCTGCTTTGCTCTCTAGCGAACGGAGTCATGGAAGAGCTCTGGTTCCGTGGCCTCTTCCTGCGCAGGTTCGCCTCTGTCATCGGCGTACCAGGCTCCATCGTCGTCACGTCCATCGTCTTCACCGTGATGCACGGTGCGGCGTCCTACATGGATCCTGCTCAGGCCGTCATCTTCCAGGTGATCATCTTCCCGATGGCGCTCCTGTTCGGCTATCTGATGCACAAGACGGACAACCTCTGGGGGTCAACGCTCTACCACGCCGGGTCGGATGTGTTCCTGTTCTATCTGATGGGCTGGTAGCTCTACACCCCTTCCTGTCACCGTACGTGGTGGGCGTATGCCTGATCTGTTCTTCAGTAGGGAGAGGGTCTTCAAGCTGAGTCCGCTCCGCGGGGTCTATTTCCTAATCTTCGCGCTCTGCTTCGCGCTTACCGAGGCTGGGCGGGAGATCTACCGACCGTTCGTGTATCGAAACGGAATAGAAGACCTCGGTCTTGCCGACGTTGTAGGGAATCTGCTTGGGACCGTCGTCATCATCTTTCTCCAGCTGGGGGCCGCCCACGCGACTCGCAAGCAGGGGCTGAGGATCATTGCCCTGGTGACCGGCGGGGTTGTCGTCTATGAGCTCCTTCAACCGATCCTGCCCAGGGGCGTCTTGGACTGGAAGGACGTGGTGAGCACGGTGGTCGCGGGTGGTTTCGCGCTCGGCCTGCTCCTCCTTGTCACTCATCTCATCCCAGACACGCCGTCTGGCGTTGAGGGAGTCCCACTAAAGAGCGGGCGAAGGCGATAATCAGCCTCCCAGCGGCCCGCTGTATGCCCATGCGCTGCCTAGATCGCTCTCGCCGGCTGGTCGATCCGGAGCGGCCGCAGTGGCCCTGTCTCCGACGGAGGAACTGGATATCATGGTCAAGGTGAACGCTTTATCAATGACCAACGGTCTGAGGGTGGGCATCGCGCAGACCGCGCCCGTCTGGCTACAGCGCGAAGCTACGCTGGCCAAGGTAGCTGGCTACGTGGCCCGGGCCGCCGAGCAGGAATGCCAGCTTGTCGTCTTCGGCGAGGCCTTGGTACCCGGCTACCCCTTCTGGATTGAGCGCACCGATGGGGCTCGGTTCAACTATGCAGTCCAGAAGGAGATCCACGCCCATTACCTGGATCAGGCGGTGCAGATCGAGGCAGGCCATCTGGATCCCGTGTGTGTCGCAGCATCCCAGAACCAAATCGCCGTCTATGTGGGGTGCGTTGAGCGTCCCCCAGATCGAGGTGGACACAGCGTCTATTGCTCCCTGGTCTACATCGATCCTGAGGGGGTGATCCAGTCCGTCCATCGCAAGCTCATGCCCACGTACGAGGAGCGCCTGAGCTGGGCGGCCGGCGATGGGCATGGCCTTCGCGTGCACCACCTGGGCGCTTTCACGCTGGGCGGCCTGAACTGCTGGGAGAACTGGATGCCGCTGTCGCGTACCGCGCTTTGCGCCCTAGGCGAGGACCTCCACGTCACCGTCTGGCCGGGCAACTTGCGCAACACCTTCGACATCACCAGGTTCATCGCCAAGGAGGGGCGGTCGTACGTCGTATCGGCCTGCGGGCTGCTCCGGGTGGAGGATATCCCTGAGGCGATCCCTCACGTGGATCTCATCCTGGCGAATACCCCCGACCCTCCGGCGAATGGGGGCTCGTGCATAGCGGGGCCCAATGGGGACTGGGTCGTCGAACCCCTCGTGGACGAGGAGGCACTGATCGTCGCCACTCTCGATCACGCTCGGGTCAGAGCCGAGCGGCAGAACTTCGATCCCTCGGGTCACTATGCGCGGCCTGACGTGACCCGGCTGGTCGTGGACAGGACGCGACAGAGCATCCTGACGCTCGCTGGAGACGGTGAAGCTGATTGATGCATGCCCGGCACCTGGCCCGGTACCCGAAAAGCCCTTGCGCCGGGTTCGTGACGCGGCAGGTGCACGCTGAACGGTCGCGAGTATCATTGGCCGAGGCGAGTGCTCCTGCTTCCGCCGGATTGGTAATCCGGCGGCGGGCGGATGACGGATCCGCCCGGAGCGGGATGGGTGGGGTGCTCGTGCTGGGTTGGTGGTGCGACGGA
>JASFVG010000116.1:0-11326 GCA_050049955.1 Anaerolineae bacterium
CCTCAAGAGCTCCGAGGGAACGAGCATCGTCCGCAGGCTGGTCGGAATGGCGGATCTGCTCGTTGAGAACTTCCGCACGGGCGCGCTAGACCGAATGGGGCTTGGCTACCAGGACCTTCAGGTTGTCAACCCACGTCTCGTTTACTGTTCGATTAGTGGCTACGGGCGGACCGGCCCCTACGCCGAGTTCCCCGGCTATGACTTCATCATCCAGGCCGAGGGCGGCCTGATGGGCATCACGGGCCCGAGGGAGGGCCCGCCCTACCGGGTAGGAGTGCCCATTGTCGACATAACTGCAGGCATGTTTGCCGCGTCCGCCAGCCTTGCCGCGCTCCGAGCCCGGGATCTGACGGGGGAGGGCCAGTTGATTGATGTCTCACTTCTGGACACGAGCGCGGCGCTTCTGACGAACGTGGCCTCCAACTACCTCGTGGGTCGGCAGCCTCCTCGGCGCCTGGGCAACGCCCATCCCAACATCGCCCCCTATGAGGCATTCAGGGCCAGGGACCGCTGGTTCGCCCTGGCGGCGGCCAACGATCGACAGTGGGCGATACTATGCGACGTCATCGAGCGGGCAGATCTGAAGGGCGATCCGCGCTTCGCTTCAAACGACGCCCGCGTGGCGAACCGAAAGCTGCTGCTCGAGGTGCTCGGCGAGGTTTTCCTTCAGCACGGGGTCGACCACTGGCTGGGCCGCATGCGCGAATCCGGGCTCCCCTGTGGACCCATCAACGACGTGGCCGGAGTGTTCGGGCATCCCCAGGCTGAGGCCCGAGCCATGCAGCTGTCGGCAGAACACCCGACGGCTGGCACGGTGACGATGCCTGGCTTCCCCTATGATCTCTCCAACACCCCGGCTGGGGTCGAACGTGCTTCGCCCCTGCTGGGTGAGCACACACGCGAGGTGCTGTGTGAGCTGCTGGGGTACAGCACCCTGGAAGTGGCTGATCTGGAGGCCCGTGAGGTGGTTTAGGTTCAACCACCATCGAGGGTGACCGCCTGTCAAGGGCTGGTGCGTCAGGCGCGATCACGAGTTTGACACCGTCAGCTTTCTCATTATACTGCTCTGACGTCCTGCCTGACGGTTGCCGTCCGTCAATGCCTTCCGGCCACGATGGTGAGTTTGATGATCAGGACGTCCACATAGCTGTGCATGCCTAGCGGACCCTGTCGGGTTCTCCGTCGCGGCTGGCTGGCCCACACCAGATCATCCGTCTAGGCCTTTCACGTCGAACCGGGGAGTGCTTCTATGACTGTGACCAAGGCAGAGATCCGCTCCGGCGCTTACCACGACTCTGCGATCCTGATGCAACTCCAGCGGTCACTCGCTAGCCTGACCGGCGTTGTTGACGCTGGCGTGGTGATGGGCACGGAGGCCAACAAGGCCGTGTTGGCCCAGAGTGGCCTGTTGGCCGCGGGGGCGGATGCAGCCGGCCCCGATGATCTGGTCATCGTGGTGAGGGCCGAATGTGACGAGGATGCCCAAGCCGCACTGGCCCAGGTGGATGATCTGTTCGCCGCGAGGCGTGGCAAAGCTACCTCTGACGAATACCGCCCCAAGAGCCTGGAAACCGCGGTAGGGATGATGCCGGACGCCCAGTGGGTGTTCGTTTCCGTCCCAGGGCGGTTTGCCGCTGGCGTCGCCCGCGATGCGCTCCGCCTGGGAAGGAACGTCTTCCTGTATAGCGACAACGTCTCACTCGAGCATGAGATTGAGCTCAAGCGAATGGCCGCCGGGGATGGTTTGCTCGTTATGGGGCCGGACTGTGGGACGGCCATCATCAACGGAGTAGGCTTGGGCTTCGCCAACCGCGTGCGCCGGGGATCGATAGGTCTAGTAGCTGCCTCGGGAACCGGCCTGCAGCAGGTCAGCGCTCGCATCCACCAGCTTGGGGGCGGTATCAGCCACGGGATCGGTACCGGCGGGCACGATCTATCCGAGGAGGTAGGCGCGATAACAGCCCATCAGGGGCTCCACCTGCTGAGCCGCGATCCAGGTACCAAGGTGATCGTCCTTATCTCCAAGCCGCCTGCTCCCCGAGTGGCGGATGAGTTGCTGAACGCAGCGGGGGCCCTGTCCGGGAGGTGGGAAAAGCCGGTCGTCGTGGATTTCATAGGGTATGCTCCCCCAGCCCGCCAGGTGGGGAAGCTCCATTTCACCGCGACCTTTGACGAGGCGGCCAGCCTGGCTGTTCACTTGGCGGCTGCCGATGCCGTCGGGCCAGGCGCTCCAGACCAACGTCTGGAGCGTCTTGCTTCTGGGCAACGTTTCCTCCGTGGGCTGTTCTCAGGTGGCACGCTTGCCTATGAGGCATTGCTGATCCTGCAGGGGTACACCCCAGTTGTCTACTCGAACGTTCCTCTGAACGAGGATCACCGGTTGGCCGACTCGACGGTCAGCCAGGGACACACCATCGTCGACCTCGGTGAGGACGAGTTCACTGTGGGGCGGTTGCACCCGATGATGGACAACGACTTACGCATCCGGCGTCTGCTGCAAGAGGCTGAGGATCCGCAGGTTGCCGTCATCCTGCTCGACGTCGTGCTTGGCTACGGCGCTCATCCCGATCCTGTCGCTGAACTGGGTCCGGCCATCACCGCGGCGCGCTCGAGGGCCGAGCACGGTGGGCGGCATCTGGAGGTGGTCGCCGTGGTCGTCGGCACCGATGAGGATCCGCAGGACTTCGAGGCTCAGGTGCGTCAGCTTGAGGCGGCTGGTGCGAAGGTGGAGACCAGCAACGACGTCGCCGTGCACGGCGTAGGTCGGTTGCTCCAAGCTCTGAATCCGGCGCCTCCGGTGGCCCTGTCGGCGCCGGTGGATTTGGCTGTTCTTAGTCGGCCGCTGTCCGCCATTAACGTTGGTCTGGAACTGTTCGCAGAAAGCCTGGTGGCACAGGACGCACCGGTGGTACAGGTGGACTGGAAACCACCAGCAAGCGGCAACGAGCGCCTGATGGGGATTCTGGAGCGTATGAGGGGATAGGGGGTATCGTCATTGAAGGAGTTCGTCGCCGCCTGTGCGCAGTTTGCGCTCGAACCCAACGACGTGCAGTCAAACGTGGCCCGGGGTGTCCGCTGGCTCGAGAAAGCCGTCGGCGATTACAGCGCCGAGTTGGTCGCCTTTCCCGAGACCGCGACCACCGGCTACGACACCGGCCTGGAGCCTGAGGGGCTTTGGGATTTAGTGGATGATGTGCCCGGGCGTACGACCCGCGAGGTTCAGAAGGCTGCCAAGTCTCTGGCTGTTCACGTGGTCTGGCCGACGTACCGCCGCGGGCATGAGCGTGGGATGGTCTACAACTCAGCGGTTCTCATTGGCCCCGACGGCGAGATCATCGGTGTGTACGACAAGACGCATCCGGCACCCTTCGAGCGGCGCGACTATGGTGGCTGGGTTGAGGCCGGTAGCCGTGCCGACGTGTTTCGGACGGCCCTGGGCGACATCGGCATAATCATCTGCTACGATGGTGACTTTCCGGAGCTATCGCGCCTCCTGGCGGTGAAGGGAGCCGAAGTCATTGTCCGTCCGTCGGCCCTACACCGCAGCTTCGATATCTGGTATATCACGAATTGCGCGCGGGCGTACGATAATCACGTGTACGTCGTTGCCGCCAACCTGGTGGGGCCGGATGCCGGCGGGAACTACGGCTTCGGGCACAGCATGATTGTCAATCCCATCGCGTGGCGTCTGGCGCAGGCCAGGGGCGCCGAGGAGATTGTGGCGGCCAGGCTCGATCCCGATCCGCTTCGCCACGTGGGCTGGGGCAGCAAGAGCCCACAGTATTTCGATCATCTGGAGGACCGCAACCTTGAGCTATACGAAGAGATACTGAAGGAGGCACGATCCCGGTTCGACATCGGGAGACGCTACACGTCACACTCAGCTCATAAGGAATGATAACTATGGACATTGAGAAGAGTAACGCCGAGGCGACAAAGCGGATGATGGAGGCTCAGCCGGTGCTGATCGGACTGGGCAGGGCCTTGGACGTGATCCCCGGTATGCGTGAGAACCTGCTGTTGCACGCCGGTCCGCCGATCACCTGGGAGCGCGCCTCCGGCCCGATGCGGGGCGCGATCACCGGGGCGCTGATCTTCGAGGGGAAGGCCGCGGGTGAGAAGGAGGCCCAAGCTCTAGTGGAATCAGGCGAGATCGAGCTTGAGCCCTGCCACGACCACCAGGCGGTCGGCCCTATGGCAGGCGTCATCTGCCCATCGATGTCGGTCTACATCCTCGAGAACAGGACGCACGGCAACCGATCGTTCTCCAATCTGAATGAGGGCTATGGCAAAGTACTCCGGTACGGGGCGTACAGCGAGGAAGTGATTGACAAGCTCCGCTGGATGGAGAACGTGATGGGGCCGGTCCTCGCGGATGCGATTGAGGCCAGCGCGGGGATAGACATCCGCGCTCTGCTGGCCGAGTCCCTGCATATGGGTGACGAAGGTCACAATCGCAACAAGGCTGGGTCCATACTGTACACCGTCAAGTTGGCGCCCTTCATCGCCGGGGCCGCCAGCAGCGACGTTGCCGCGGACGTGCTTCACTTCCTGGGCGACAACGCGCTGAGTGTCCTCAATCCGGTAATGGCCGCCTGCAAGGCGATGGTCGACGCCGGCCACGGTGTCGAGGGAAGCACCATCGTCACCGTGATGGCCCGGAACGGCACCGACTTCGGGATTCGAGTTAGCGGCCTAGGCGACCGCTGGTTCACCGCCCCAGTCGCGACGCCGCAGGGCCTGTACTTCCCGGGCTTCAAGGCCGAGGATGCAAGTGGCGACATCGGCGACAGTACCATCACGGAGACGGCAGGCATCGGCGGCTTCGCCATGGCGACGGCGCCGGCCATCGTCACCTTCGTGAGTGGTACGCCCAAGGATGCACTAAACGCGACTCAGGAGATGTACGAGATCACCTACACTGAGCACTCGCACTTCACCATCCCGGCGCTGGACTTCCGGGGCACGCCGACGGGGATTGACGTGCGCAAGGTGGTGGAGAAGTCCATAACACCGCGCATCAACACCGGCATCGCCCATAAGGACCCGGGGGTAGGGCAGGTTGGTGCAGGGTTGGTGCGCCCTCCCATGGAGATGTTCGAGGGGGCACTGCTAGCATTCGCCGAGCGATACGGATACTAGGTGTCTGAGATTGGCTACTGGAGGAACTGCAGAATGGATCGCGAACAATTTGTCAAGATGATGGACAGCGCCAAAACGTACGACCTGACCCAGGGGTGCAGCATTTTCACCCCTCCGTGGCCAGGCGAGAAGGCGCTGGAGGTGCACTTCTTCAAGCGCGTCACCGGGGCATACGGCGGCGGGCTGGGGGCCAACGGCCAGTTCATACGTTGGAGCAACACCGTTGGCACGCATCTGGTTGGGGAGCGCGCCTTCCACTCTGGAGCGCGGCCCATCAGTGATGTGCCACTAGAGGACCTCTGCGGTCCAGGGGTGGTGGTCGACATCTCCGATCTGATGTCCGACTACTGTCTGTACACACCCGAGATGATCGAGAGCAGGGCCCAGGTAAGAGACGGAGATATCCTGATCATCAACACAGGATACCACAAGTACTCCTGGGATCTGCCCGATGTCTACAACGCTGAGGCGCAGGGCGGAGTGGAATCTAAGGAGTTCGGCTTCTTGGTGCGACACCCGGGGCCGTCGCCCGACTTCTTCCCCTGGGCCTTGGAGAAGCAGCTCAAGGTCATCGGCGTTGACTGTGGCTGCGCTGAGCACCCAATGAACACCAACCTCCGCTATATGCATGAAGCCGAGTTCGAGAAAGCGGAAGCGAAGCTGCAAGCTGAGTATGGCAAGACGTGGGATGAGATGTTCCCGCCCGAGGAGTACCATCGGTTGACGCACATCGCTATGCCCAAGGCCCACCTGCTATTGGCTGAGTCCATCGTGGGCGATATCAACAAGCTGAACAACCAGCGGGCCTGGATCATGGTTATGCCGATACCATTCATGGAGGTGGGAACAGCCTGGTCTCGGGTCGCTGCACTCCGACCGCCTGATGGTATGGACGAGGATGCGTTCTTGCAAGCCATGGAATCCGCTGAGATGGTCGACATGACGTTGCCCTTCAGCGTTCAGACCCCGCAGTGGGCGAACTACGAGCCCCTGGTCGTCAGATATACAAAGCGGGTTGGCGGGCAGTACTTCGGATTGGGACGGAACGGCGCGATTTGTGCGGCCAGCTTCCATCTGGCGACCCACATGGACGGCGAGAAACACTTCTGGCCGGCGGGCCGGACCATCGGCGAAGTGCCCCTTGAGGAGTGGGTCGGGCCTGGTGTCATCGCGGACATCTCCGACCAAGTCAGCGATGCCAGCGTCTACACCCCCCAGATGATTGAGGACGCCGTCGAAGTCCGCCAGGGCGACATTCTGATTATCAAGACCGGGTGGCACAAGTACGGGTGGAACAGCCCGGACTCCGACGAGTTTCGCTACATGATAAGGCACCCGGGACCATCTCCCGACTTCGCCCAGTGGTGTGTCGACAAGCAGATCAAGTGGATCGGAGTCGACGCTGTGAGCGCCGACCACCCGATGAACACGATCCAGCGTATCTGGCACCCCAAGACCTTCGAAGAGGCGAACAAGAAGCTCATCGAGTCGTTTGGTGGGGACTGGGACGAGATCTATCCGCTCGACCACTACTATCAGGACATGCACCTCAACCTGTTCCCGAAGAAGATCGTTCACGCCGAGAACCTAGGGAACGAGATCGCCGCAGCGCCCAGTGGACGGTACTACATCGGGTGCTATCTGCAGAAGGGCATGGAGACCGCCTCCATGTGGGGCCGCTTTGTGGCGTTCAGAGAAGGGGGCTAGGAACGATCGCGCGAACCGCCAGCAACTGAATCGTCATGGTAGTCGTCACGGGCGCAGCGGGGAAGACGGGCCGGGCAGTGATCCGGGCGCTGGTTGCCAGAAGGGCTTCGGTGCGGGCGGTCGTGCACCACGCCAGGCAGGCCGGGCTGGTCGAGGAGCTGGGGGCACATCAAGCTGTCGTCGGTGACATGCGCCTCCGGTCGACGCTGGATCGGGCTGCAGGGGGCGCTCGGGCAATCTACCACATCTGCCCGAACGTGCACCCGGAGGAGGATGCGATTGGACGGGTCGCTATCAGTGCCGCGCGGTCCGCGGGGGTGGAGTGCTTCGTGTACCATTCCGTCCTTCACCCCCAGGTCGAGGACATGCCGCACCACTGGCTGAAGATGAGGGTAGAGGAGCAGCTCTTCCGGTCGGGGTTGAGCTTCACGATCCTGCAGCCCGCCGCCTATATGCAGAACGTGGTTGCGCAATGGCAGCATCTTCTGCAGCATGGCATCTACGCTGTGCCATACGCTGTTGAGACCCGGGTTGGGATGGTTGATCTAGAGGATGTGGCAGAGGCGGCCGCCATTGTTCTGACCGAGCCCGGCCACGGGGGAGCTACCTACGAGCTGGTTGGTCCGGAGGTGCTATCCCAGACCGAGGTTGCCGAGATCCTGGGCCAGGAGCTGGGACGTCAAGTCCGTGCTGAGGCTATTCCTACGAGGACGTGGAGGAGGCAGGCCAGGGACTCTGGTCTGGGCGACTATCAGGTTGACACGTTGCTTGCTATGTTCCGCTACTACGAGCGCTTTGGGTTCTGGGGAAGCCCTCGAATCCTCACCTGGCTGCTCGGTCGCCGTCCTACGACGTTTGCGTCGTTCGTCGGTCGGGTGGCCCAGGAAAGGTCCTTAGGGACCACGTCCCAAATTCAGTCTGAGGAGGCAATGCCGTGAAACCAGCTCCATTCGAATACCCTGCACCGTACTCGGCCGACGAGGCGCTGGCCCTGCTGGCTGAGCACGGCTACGATGCCAAGGTCCTAGCCGGCGGGCAGAGCCTGATCCCGATGATGAACTTCCGCTTGGCGCAGCCGGCCGTCCTCGTCGACTTGAACAACATCGCTGGGTTGTTCTTCATCAGGGCCGATGGAAACGGGACAGGCGGACTTCGATTGGGCGCTATGACGCGCCAGAGTCAGGTTGAGTATGACGACTTGGTCGCAGACCGCGCTCCGCTCATCCGCGAGGTGATGCCTCAGATCGCCTACCCACAGATTCGTAGCCGCGGCACCTTCGGGGGCAGCCTGGCCCATGCAGATCCCTCCGCCGAGTTGGTCGCGTCCACCATAGCGTTGGGCGGGCGCTTGCGGCTGCGGAGCCAAGCCGGAGAGCGCTGGGTTCCGGCCAGCGAGTTCTTCGTTGGGCTCTTCACCACCGTGCTGGAGCCCGACGAGCTGCTCATGGAGATCGCTCTGCCCGCGATGCCCCCGAGAAGCGGCTGGGCATTTCGACAGATCACCCGTCGCCATCACGATTTCTGCGTGGCCGGCGTCGCCGTTGTTGTGACGTTGGACAAGAGGGGGCGTTGTGATGGCGCGCGCCTGGTGTTCCTCAGTGCCGGTGATGGCCCTGTGGTAGCCCACCAGGCAGCTCAGTCTCTCATAGGTCAGGCGCCTACCCCGGAGGCCATTCGAGCCGCCTCCGAGGCGGCTGCCAGCGGCGATATCGATCCGGGAACCGACATCCACGCCTCGGCGGAATACCGGAGGTATCTGTCGAAGGTTCTGGCTCGGAGGACGCTTTCGGAGGCGTTTGGACGGGCGAAGGGAGCCTGAAGTGAAAGACCAGATCAGCATCGCAGTAAGTGTGAATGGAACGCTGCACGAGCGAGCCGTCGAACCACGTCTGCTATTGAGTGACTTCCTGCGCCACGATCTCGGGCTGACGGGGACGCATGTGGGGTGCGAGCACGGAGTATGTGGTGCATGTACGGTGCTGTTCGATGGAGAGCCAGTGCGCTCGTGCCTGATGTTTGCAGTGCAGGCGGACGGGCACGAGATCCGCACGGTTGAGTCGCTTGGTACTATCGAAGAGCTGCACCCACTGCAGGAGGCTTTCCGTGAGGTCCACGCGGTCCAATGTGGCTTCTGCACGCCCGGCATTCTGATGGGGCTGCTCTCCTTCGTGCAGGAGAACCCTGATCCCACCGAGGAAGAGATTCGCGAGGCTCTGTCAGGCAATCTTTGCCGCTGCACCGGCTACCAGCACATCGTCGACGCAATCAAGCTGGCCGCGGCAAGGATGCAGCCGGCCGCGCAAGGTCAGGCGTAAGGAGAGCTACTATGGCCACGAAGTACGTTGGCAAACGTATGACACGGACCGAAGACCCGCGCTTGTTGACCGGGCAAGCTCTATTCGTGGACGACGTTCAGATTCCGGGAATGCTCTACGCAGCCTTCCTGCGCAGTGACTATGCCCACGCGCGCCTGCGCAGTGTAGACGTCTCTGCAGCCAGGCAACGGCCCGGCGTGGTGGCCGTCTACACGGCTGAGGATCTGGGTGACTTCTGGGGGCACGGACCACCGTTGGTACCCGCCCCGGATTCGGTTGAGGGAGTGGAGTTTCACTCCCGAACCCAGGTGTTCCTGGCCAAGGGCAAAATCCGCTACGTTGGTGAGGCGATCGCCGTCGTGTACGCGGAAAGCCGGTACATCGCCGAGGATGCCCTGGAGGACATCATCGTCGACTACGAACCACTGGACGTCGCTGTTGACCTCGAGAAGGCTCTGGACCCGGATGCCCCACTCGTGCACGAGGACCTGGATTCGAACCTGGCTTGTCATCTCGTTCAGGACAAGGGTGACTACGCTGCGGCCCGCGCACAGGCGGACCTGGTCCTCAGGCGGCGGATCGCCATTGACCGGTGTGCCGCGGCGGCGATGGAAAACCGCGGCCTGGTGGCGCAGTGGGATGAGAAGAGCCGCCATCTGACGATGTGGGACACCACCCAGGCGCCCATTCCTGTGCGCAACGGTCTGGCGGGCATTTTGGGCCTCGGAGAGGCCCAGGTGCGGGTGATTGCCCCGTTCGTGGGGGGTGGGTTCGGGCCCAAGATTATGATGTTCCTGCCCGAAGAGGTGCTCGTTCCCTGGGGGGCGATGCGGCTCAATCGCCCAGTCAAATGGATCGAGGACCGGCGCGAGAATTTCTTCGCCACTACCCAGGAACGGGGGCAGATCCACGATGCTGAGATTGCAGTCAGTAAAGATGGGAAGATCCTGGGCATAAGCCACACTTTCCTGCACGATACTGGCGCCTACAACCCCTACGGTCTGACCATTCCCCTGAACACACAGAGCCACTCGATGGGCGCGTATGATGTCCCCAACTACCATAGCGACCTCAAGGTGGTTTTCACCAACAAGATGATCACGACGCCTGTCCGAGGGGCAGGGCGGCCGCAGGGCATTTTCCTGGCGGAGCGGCTTCTGGACCTGGCGGCTGAGGAGCTGGGCATCGATCGGATCGACATTCGCAAGCGTAACTTCATACCACCCGACAAGTTCCCCTACAACCATCAGATCATCGACCAGGCCTTTGCCCCCCTGGTGTTCGACAGCGGAAACTACGTCGCGACACTGGAGAAGGCAGCCGAGATGATCGGGTACGAGCACTTCATCACTGAGGAGCAGCCACGCCTCCGTGCAGAGGGGCGCCACGTGGGCATCGGCATCGTGACCTTCGTTGAGACGACGGGCGTGGGACCGTACGAAGGGTCACGTGTGACCGTGGAAGCCACTGGCAAGATCAGCGTGGCCACAGGAGTAGGCACCCAAGGACAGGGCCACTTCACCTCCTTCGCGCAGATCGTTGCCGACCAGCTGGGCGTCAGCCCGCGTGACGTGCGCATGGTGACCGGTGACACCTCCGAGTTCCACTGGGGAACCGGGACCTTTGCCAGCCGCGGCTCCGTCGTTGCTGCGAACGCCATCCACGCAGCAGCCGTGAACGTCCGTGGCAAGATCCTCAAGCTGGCCAGCAAGGTCCTGGAGACGCCGGAGGAGGAGCTGGAGCTGGCCGACGGGATGGTAAGGGTGGCTGATATTCCCCGGCAAGCGATAAGCCTGGCGGAACTGGCTGCGCTGGCGAACCCTCTGAGGGGTGCCGTCGAGCCTGGTACCGAGCCTGGCTTGGAGTCCACCGACTACTATGGACCTCAGTATGGCGCCACGGCCAGCGGCAGCCACGCAATGATTATGGAGGTGGACCCAGAGACAATGATGGTGGACATCAAGAAGTACGTGGCCGTCGAGGACTGCGGCACGATGCTGAACCCACTGATCGTGGAGGGACAGGTGCACGGCGGCGTGGCGCTGGGTATCGGCAACTCGTACTACGAGCAACTGATTTACGATGACAGCGGGCAGCTCCTGAATGCCTCCTTTGCGGACTACTTGATCCCGACCGCATCAGAGGTGCCCCGAGTCGAGGTC
>JASFVG010000117.1:0-11283 GCA_050049955.1 Anaerolineae bacterium
CCTTCCCGGACAACTCCTTCGCCGCCAGCACGCGGTACACGGGCACCGGCTGATCCCACCCTTTCGCCTCAAGGGGCTCGAGCGCTTGCGTCTCAAACAGGGGCGCGATCGTCTGGTGGGTCTCCTTGCTGACCAGCACGGTGCCTGGCTCCGCCCCGCTCTCCAACCGCGCCGTCAGGTTCGGCGCCTCTCCCATGGCGGTGTACTCCACCCGCAGATCCGTCCCCACCTCGCCCACCACCACCAGCCCCGTGTGGATCCCCACCCGCACGTTGAAGCCGGTAACGCCCCGCTCCGCCTCCAACTTCTCCGCGTACTCTCGGGCCCCCTCCACAATCTCCAGCCCCGCCCGACACGCCCGCTCGGCGTCGTCCTCGTGGGCGATGGGGGCCCCGAAGAAGGCCATGATGGCACCGCCCTCCAAGCGGGCGACGGTTCCCTCGTAGCGGGCGATCGGTTCAATCATAACCTCGAAGGCGCCGTCCATGATCTCCATGACTTCTTCCGGGTCGAGGCCCCGGGCCATGGCACTGGAGCCGGTGATGTCGGACATCAGGATCGTCACCATCCGCCGCTCCCCGGCCATCTGCCCGCCCGAGGCAACGAGGCGCTTGGCGTACTCCTTGGGAACCAGGCGCTTGATGGCTCTGTCGAGGGCCGACACACCAGGCCCCCCTTCCGGTGTGGTCAGCGGGGCGGCACACATGGGGCAGAACGCGAATTCGGCCGGCGCTCGGAAGCCGCACTCGGGGCACGTCAACCGCACGGGTGCGGCACACCCGGGACAGCAAGCAGCGTCCGGTGAAACCTCATGGTCGCACTGTGGACACTTCACGTAAGGCACTCTCCTGTCGAGGGATCAGAGACCTCGGCTCTCGACCCGAATGACGCCTCACCAGCATGCTTTGAGATCGCCGCTCCAGGCAGCCCCATGATCGCGGCTCTTCGGCTTCATTGGACAAGTGTTGGCCGAAGGGCTCCTAGTATGGGCGGCACGGGCACTCAGGTGCCCCTCTCCCGCACCACTTCACGGCGAAGGGTCCAGCCGAACCAGAAACTCCAAACCGGCGCCACCACGAGGAATCCCAGGCCCACGGCGATGTCGACGACCAGCGCTGACCTGACGAGTGCACCGGCGAATCCCCCGAGGGTCAGGAGCCCTCCCAGGATTCCCAGCGATGCCAACAACCTCGGTAATCGGCCGGCGCGCAGAGCGGCCACGTTTGCGCCCAGCCACCACAGACCCATTAGGCCCCACCCGAAGAAGCAGGGGTCAACGTGGGGTACGCCCTGAAGGAGGAGAGCTGCCTGCGCCGCTGTCGGAGCGGTAGCGAACCGCGCGGCAATCCGGGGGCTCTCGACTCCGACCAGCGCGTAGTCAGCGGCGGCCAGCGCCAGCCCGACGACACCGAGGAGCGTGGCCCAACGGAAGAACCCGCTCCGGTGGCCGCGCATCAAGGTGAATAGGGCCACAGTCACTCCCAAGTTGAAGAGGCAGCCCAGGACAATGAGCCAGTAGTGGACCACGAAGACGGTTGACGATGCCGCCAGAGATATAAAGAAGGCAGCATCGACTCCCGTCGCACCGCGGAGCTGGTCGCTTGGCAGCAGGAAATGTGTGACACCAGCAAGCACCTGAAGTGCCCCTACCAGAAACGCTGCCGTGGCTCCGAATCTGAGTATGCTCGTCCGTTCCATGTCTATGCTCCTTTCAGGCTGCACCTGGATGCGCCCAAGCGGTCCAGCCGATGTACCAACCCGATTGCTCGTCGTTCTAGTGTGGTCATCGGCCTGCAGAGGGAACATCACGCTCCTGAAGGCCTTGTTTGCCGGCTCTCGTCTGTGGTCCGAGTTGAGCAATGCAGTTGGCGCAAGCCAGTTGCTGCGTGTGGCGTAGCGCTGGAAGCGTTGGGAGCGCGTCCGGTCCAGGCGGGCGAGGCGAGCGGATCAGCCCTTGTTGCGCACGGGGGCATGGCTTCGTCCCGCCACGTTGCGGTGTCACACCTGCTGTTGGGTGGCTCACCCCGCAATCACCTTACTGAATCAGAACGGAATGAACTTGGACACAATCTCAATGGCCAAACCTACGACGAGGGGGAGCACAAACACAGACAGCAGACCAGTCAAGGTGCTGCGCTCCCACGGCCACGTGCGGAGCGACTCGATGAACTCCTTCTCAATCACCAGGCTCTGAAGAGTCTCTCGCAGTTCGACGATACATCTGAATTCCTGTCGATCTACCCTTGCGTGCAGGAGATTGAATGTGGTTTCTATTCGGAAACTCACCTCCTTCAACAGCCTTCTCTTCTCAAGTGTCAGAATGCGGTTGACTCGGCGAACAGGGAGCCAGAAGATCAAGAATGCAAGGGCGGCCATAACAAGAACCAGGAGCGTCAGGGAAACGGAATAGTAGCCGAGACTGACAAGAGATGGATTGAGGGCGACCACAAGATACGTTTGTAGAACAGAAAGCACCAACAACCAGGCAGAATACCTCGACATGGCGTATAGGGAACCCAGGTCGAAGATGTTGATCTCGCTCAACAGCTCGTACACCCTCTTGGTAAGGACGAAAGCTCGCGTCACCATGTATACTGTGATGAGGCCCACGGCCGATGACAAGGCCTTGACCGGCACCTCCAGAGCAGGAAACGCACTGTTCATTTCCACAGCTGTGGGAAGAATGCTCACTGCCAGCCCAAGACCGGTAGCCATTCCGAATACGAAGGCGATCGCCGTCGGTCTGGCGGGAAGATGGGTGAATTCGAACATGATCCGATCGCGTTCAGTCTCTGAAACATCCAGTATCGGCAAGAACTCGACCAGAGTGTCTCGGGAGACTCGAAGCAGAAAGTCGATCTGAAACAGATGGAACCCCAGGAACACGGCAGTCAGCGCATAATACCAGTTGATAGTCCCAGAGGCGACAACGTGCTCTCTCCTGGCCACAAGGTGATTCAGCAACCCCACGATGACGACAACGCCTAGGTAGTACAGCCAGTAAGGACCTGGCAGTCGGTCAATCCAGTTGTAGAACTGATGGATCCTACTTGGCCGATACGGTTGAGTAGGAGGCGACTCCCCTTCCATAGCTTCCACCTGTTCTCACTCCATGGTATCGATCTCGGTCACCCAGCGAAGAGTACTCGCACGGCGAGAAGCCCCTCGGCACCTGTGCGGGCGAAGCCGATAACCAAGCCGATACGAGCAATGATCCGAGACACGCGGCATCTATACCCGTCTCAAGGCCGGGCCCTCACCCGGTCACTTCCCTGCCTTGGGCAATCGCCGGCCTGATTCGGGAGTAGCGCGGAAAAGCCGCCGCCTCACCGGTAGGGTTGGGAGTCGCCAGGTGAACTGCCCGACGGCGGAGACCCCATGTTCGCCCCTGGTAATGTGGTGTGCCCAACTTCAGCGGGAAAGAAACGGATCGGTTAGTCAGCGGCGGGAGGGTGGCGAGGTTCAATTGGAGGTCTGCGGTGGAAGGGCAGAGATGAGATGCAGTCCGTCGCTACTTGACAGTATACTGCAGGGCAGGCGTGGCTGTCAAGAGCGGGACGGCAAACGACGGACGACAGACGGCCCTTCAGGCTAGGGTCCACGGACGGGCGTGTCGGGCGGACCTGCGGGTCTTCCCTGGCAATCGCGGTTATGCAGCTGGCTGGGCTAGTTCGGACCCGATCCGTGTCACCTCGCGCACCAGGATGTTGAAGTCCTCCCGGCGGCTGCGATGATTCGTTATCGCGACACGCAGAACGTACTTGCCTTCGATAGTCGTTCCAGATGGCGCAGCGATGCCCTGTTCCTGTAGCTCGACAAGGATTTCTCTGTTGAGCGCGTCGAGAGCGGTTGCCTCCAGACCAGGTCTGAGGCAGCGGAAGCACACAATGTTGAGCGAGACGGGGGCCACGAGCTCCAGTTCGGGCGCATCGGCGATCAACTCTGCCAGGTAGCGTGCCTGGTCTATGTTCTGCTGGAGCAGCCGGCCGTACCTGCGCGCGCCGTGCTCCTTGAGCGACATCCAGGCCTTTAGCGCCTGGAAGGCACGTGAATGCTGGAACCCATAATCGTCGATCCAGGGTAAATCACCGCCACTAATTCCGCGCTCGCCCTTCCCGTGAACCAGGTAGTCAGGCATGACCTGGAAAGCGTTGCGGTGATCCTCTTCACGCCGCACCAGCACGCACCCAATCGCGTACGGCACGTACATCCATTTGTGCATGTCAAACGCCAGAGAGTCGGCCCGCTCCATCCCAGCCACCTGGTGTCGTGCACCCGGAGTCAGGGCAGCCCAAGCGCCGAATGCGCCATCCACGTGGAACCAGAGGTCCTCCTGCTCACAGATGTCAGCCAGCCCGCTGAGATCGTCAAAGGCTCCGGTGTTGACAGTCCCTGCCGCCCCAACGATACAGAAAGGTTGGTGACCATAAGCGCGGTCCTGCGCAAGGATCGTCCTCAGCCCATCCAGGTCAATCTGGAACTCGCCGTCGACAGGCACTGGCCGGAGCGCCTCGCTTCCCAGGCCCAGCATTTCAATGGCCCTCTGAACTGAGTCGTGGATTTCCTGTGATGCGTAGAGCACCATACGGCGTGGGGCGGACTGGATGCCTTTCCGGCGCAGGTCAAACCCGGCCTCGGTGTTGCGCGCGACGGTTAGTCCGATCAGATTGGCGGCCGACCCGCCGCTGGTCAGCAGACCGCTGGCCGAAGCAGGAAAGCCCATGATCTCCTTGAGCCAGTCGATCACTTGCTTCTCGACGTAGTTGCCGCTACTGTCAAATGCGCCCGTGTCGGAGTTCATCGACGCGGCGAGTAGTTCCGCGAAAGCTCCCAGGACGGTCCCCGTTCCCACGACCCAGCCCCAGAAACGGGGATGGATGTTGCCGGCTGGGTAGGGTAGCACGTTCTCCAGGAACTCCTCGTAGATCTCCTCCGGCGGCTGAGGATCAAGCGGCACAGGACTCCCGAAATGTGCCTTGACCTGGTCCGGGATGGGCTGCCATACAGGGCGCTCCCGAACGGTTCTCAAGTAGTGCAACATGTCGTTCACCATCCGGTGCCCAAGTGCCCGCATCGATTCCCAATCGGCAGGGTCGAGTGTCTCTTCCAGAACCATCGCTCCCTCTTGTTCCATCTCCTCTGCCCTCCTCTGGCAATGTCAACGGTATCCGTCTACGCTTTCTACGGCACCCGCCAACGTTGAGGCTCCGTGAGCCTTCTGCACGTTCTGCCCGCGGCAAGGCAAGAACCGCGGCCTATGGACAACGATCGGCCGGGTGCAATGCGCCGCCTTTCCAATGCTCTTCGGGGCCGGGTCTGCACACGGCGCTGTCCCGGCCCGGAATAGCACATCACGCCACCGCTACCGGCGGCGTGGGGGTTCTTCTCCAGTGGCGAGGTCGACCGGCGCCGGAACATCCTAGGGTGCGTTCGCTCAGATCACGGTCGCGTTCCCCAACACCTCCCGCGCCCGCGCCGCATCCAACTCAGCGCCAATTTCGGCTAGAATTCGCTCGGCGCGCTCCAGGTGGTCACGATCGCCTAGCCGCCGGCCCATCTCCAGATGGATCATCGCTGAGTCGTACCCCTGGCCCATGTCCTCGGCCAGCTCCATCCCCCGCCCCCACCACCTATGAGCGACTGCGGGCCTGGATTCCAGCCACTCATACGTTCCCCGCAAGCGCATTAGGGCCGGCAGCCTGAAGCGAGCCGCTCTGCCCCGTCTCAGCGCCTTTGAGAAGGCGCGCTTGGCCTTCCTCTGCCAATCGGCCCGGTCGGCGCCCTTTCGCTGCTCTACGGCCAGCAAGTAGGCCTCGATCAAGCCTTCGTACAGCTCGCTGTCGTTGCTCCATGCCGCACCATGCCCGGCGTAGACCTGCTGGCTCGAACGTAGGATGTCGAATGCCTGCTCCCATGCTCCCTGGCGCAAGTAGCATCGTCCCAACGCACCGCCAGATCCTACGCGGGTCGAGTAATCCGGTATCGTCTCAGCCAGCTCTACGGCCTTCCTCAAGGTCGATATAGCCTCATCCAGTGGGCCACAGCGTTGCAGGCAAGCTCCCTGTAGGTAAAGTCCCCAGCACTGCACCTGCAGGTCTCCACCCTCCTGCCCCAATCTCACCATCTCTCGACACTGTTGGAGCGCCTGGGGAAGGTCCCCCCGATGGAACAGACCAGCGACCAGCCACTCCGTTATGCCTCCCCAGCGACGCAGGTCGCCTATCTCCTGGCAAACCCTGGCCGCCCGTCTACAGAGCTCAATCACCGCTTCCCACTCGCCCGAGCATGCCTTGTGCACGATGAAGGGATAGTAAGCAGCGGGGAGTGCCCCTGGGTGCTGGATCGCCTCTGCCGCGGCCATCGCCCGGCGGTGATAGCCCTTTGCCAGCCAACGTAGGGGAACATAGTCCAGTATCGCGCCACACGCGCCGGCACTGAGGACCCAGTAGCCAGCCCCCCTGCGTTCAGCGACGTTCAGCTGTCGGAGCGAAACCAGCACGAGGCGTTCAACGTTGGCCATCATCTCTATCCAACCGACAAGCTCGTACGTGCGATGCTCTTCCTCCTCGGCTGTGGTGACCGGCCCACCAAGTGGCTTAAGAAACAGTCCGGGCAAGAGACGATGAGCCATCTGTCGTACGATCTCCCGCGCAATCGCCAATCGCACCCCCCAGCGGGATGTGGGTAGAGGTTTGGCGAGGTAGGCCAACGCCCGCTCCGCATAGTCGAGGGCCTGAGCGTGGTCGCCGCGCCGTAGCAGTGCCTCGCCCATCTTGCGCTCGAGCTGCGCCCGCTGCACCGGGTCCCATCGATCTCCAAAGGCACGGGCGTAGGCCACCATCGCCTGCCGATAGTGAGCCAGCGCCTCGGCGTCGGCCGCTACCTTTCCCGCCTGGTCCCCCGCTTTGAGGAGATATTCCTGCGCCTGTTCCCAAACCTCGGCCCGCGCGTAGTGATAGGCCAGCAGGCCGAGGAACTCCTCTAGCCGGTCCGCGAATAGGTTCTCAATAGCCTGGCCCACCATGGCGTGAAGCGCCCGCCGCTTGCCCAGCAGGATGCTCTGATAGGTCGTCTCCTGGGCAAGCGCGTGTTTGAAGATGTACTCCAACTCCGGCAGGCGCTGCTTCTCACGGATGAGCTCGATCGCTTGCAGCTCAGCCAGATGGTCGTCCAATTGCTGGTCTACCTGTTCAACGGCGCGCAGCACCCGGTAGAGGAAACTGCGACCGATGACGGATGCCGTTCGAAGCACGAGCTTGACATCTTCTTCCAGCCGGTCCACCCGGGCCATGATCACCCCCTGGACCGTATCCGGGATGGTGATCGTCTCGATTCGATTCGTGGCTCGCCAGCGGCCAGTGGCAGGGTGGCGCACCACCGCTCCCATGTCTATCAGCGTGCGGATGATCTCCTCGAGGAAGAATGGGTTCCCTTCCGCCTTGCGGACGATCATCTCTCGCACCCGAGCGGGAAGGTCCTCGACAGCCAGCAGGTTCCGCACCAGGTGCGCACTGTCTGCACGAGATAGGGCGGTGAGCTGGATCTCGGTGTAGCCATCCGGGAAGTCCTGGGCCGCCAGCTCCGGCAAGCGGGCCGCCGGCGTATCGCGGTCTGACCGGCTGACCAGGCAGATCAGCAACGGCACCCGTTCGACCAAGGGCAGCAAGTGCTCCAGCAGGAGAGCGGAGGACTCGTCCACCCAGTGCAGATCCTCAAACATCAACACGAGCGGCTGCTCTCGGGCCAGCCGCTCGAAGAAGCGGCGCGCAGCGAGAAAGATCTGGTGTCCCATCGCTTCGCCGCCCAAGTACTTGACGCGCTCGGCGTATTCGCCTCTCACACTCAGCGCGAGCACCGTCGCCAGGTAGGGCAGAACCTCGGGCGTCTCTTCGCCGAACAACGCGCTGACCCGGCTTTCCAGCTTACGCCAGGCATCCTCTTCGCCATCGTCCTCCGTGATACCCGCGCATTGCCTCAGAATTCCCTGGAACGGCCAGTAGCTGATCGTCTGACCGTAGGAGAGGGTACGGCCCTCAAGCCAGGTCACGCGAGACGCGTCAGGGGAATCGCGGATCTCGGCCATCAGACGGGACTTGCCTACCCCGGCCTCACCAATGATGGAGACGATGCTGCCTCTACCCTCCAGCAGGTGATCGAGGCGCTTCTCGAGTGCCGCGACTTCTGCATCGCGCCCGACCAGGGGCGAGTTCAGCCCGGCTATGCCCCGCACCCTGCCGGTCACCGCCTTCGCTCCTAGCACTCGGAAGACAGCGACCGGCTTGGCCTTGCCCTTCACCGTGATCGTTCCCAGCGCTTCCGTCTCGAACAGCGGCGCGATCAGCTTGTGGGTGGCCCGGGTGATGAGCACACTTCCGGGTTCGGCTCGGCTCTCTATCCGTGCCGCCAAGTTGACGGCATCGCCCATGGCCGTGTACTCCACCCGCAGGTCGGAGCCCACCTCTCCGACCACCACCAGCCCCGTATTGATACCCACCCGTACGTTGAAGCCCTTGATGCCGCGATCCTCCTCCAGCAGAGCGGCGTATCTCTGCGCGCCCTCGATGATGTCCAGGGCTGCGCGGACCGCGCGTTCCGGGTCATCTTCGTGGGCAATGGGCGCGCCGAAGAAGGCCAGGATCGCGTCTCCCATCAGGCGGGCCAGCGTGCCCTCGTAGCGGTAGACGGGTTCGATGAGCACGTCGAAGGCACCGTCCATGATCTCCATCACGTCCTCCGGGTCGAGGTTCTCGGCCATGGCAGTGGAGCCTCTGACGTCGGAAAAGAGGATGGTGACCATGCGCCGCTCAGCCTGGACCTGGCCTCGAGAGGCGAGCAGGCGCTCGGCGAACTCCTTTGGAACCAGGCGTTGTATGGCCTTGTCCAAGGGTGGACCACTGGCCTCCTCCTCCGGTGTGGACAGTGGGGCAGCACACATCGGGCAGAACGCGAAGGTAGCGGGTGCCCGGAAGCCACACGCGGGACACGTCGCGCGGGCTGGCGCTCGGCACCTGGGGCAGGATGGAAGGTCCGGTGGATGCTCAAAGTCGCATTGGAGGCACTTCACTTCGTGCACTCTCCCGTCCGGGATTCCCGGTACTCGGCAACCTGACTCCGGCCAGAATGGCCCGCCACCCGACACGGCAACTGGACGGCGGGTGGCAGTGGGTGGTCTGGGTGTGGGTCCGCGATGGGGTGGTGTGTTGTGGTGCAATCCGTCGCTGGGTGACAGTATACAGCAGGTCCGGCACAGCTGTCAATGGCTGACGGTGGACGGCGGACGACCCTTCGAGCCAGGGACGCCAGGGTGGCGAGGCGTCGGCGCTGGTAAGGCTTACACAGAGATTCGCGGAGGAGACACAGAGAGACACGGAGGAAACGGCTCTCAGAGGTCGCGCTTCAGGATCGGGGGGAGGTCCATCCAGTTCGGGGCCCAGGCGGGGACGCGCGCTTGCGGGTAGCCGACGTCCTCGGAGTAGCCCTTCAGCACGATGGGCAGCATCACTTTCGGCGCCACCGAGCCGAGCTCGGCCTGGGCCCAGGTTGCTGGGGAGCCCGCCTCCGCCGCGTAGGGCCAGTGGCTCGATACTTCCCAGTCCGCCGCCTCGAAGTGCGCAACGTCAAGTCCCACGGTCCCGGTCGTGACGACCAGCGTGGAGAGGTCGAGGTGGAGCTCAGCGGCCCAGGCACCCCCGGCAGTGCTCACGACGCCATCGAGTCCGATGAAGTCGGCCGGGTCGAAGCCACCCGCCCCATTCCCCACCTGCGTGGTCGTCGAACCGTTGGAGTGGACGAAGAAGCCGTAGTCGTTGATCTGGGCCACGTCGTCGCCGCTGCCGTTCCCGTCCAGTAGCAGGCCGACGTGAGCGTCCTCCTCCCCGGACGAATACGGCACTCCGCTGAAGCAGCCGTAGAGGTCGGTTCCGGCACGCAAGAGATGGACGGTGACCTGCGACTCGTCGGCTGGCGCGAGCTGGAGCTCGACCGCGCCGTCGTAGGCGTTGTCGTCGCAGTAGCCGTCCAGGGTCGGCTCCGGCCCGTCGGGCACCAGGAGATTATCCACGGTGAAGTGGACGCTCGTCGCTGCGGCATTGCTGACCGAATCGGTGGCAGTCAGCTGGACGGTGTGCCCGCCCGGGGCGAGGCCCTGGACAAGCTGGTCGTCCCCCGTGCCCGCGTCGATGCCCTCCACGGCCCACGAGAGCCACTCCGCGTCTACGGGTCCGTCATCGGCATCGTACGCGCCGCCGACAAGCGTGACAGGCTCCCCCGCGGGCACGCTCTCGCCTTCGAGAGGAGACGTGATGGTGGGCTCGGGCGGCCGGTCCGGTATCTCGAAGGCATCGGAGACGGCCAGGCCGGTGTGGTAGCCATCGCTGGCGGCCACGCGGATGAGGCCCCCATCGACGCTCGCTGGGAGGCCGTTCAGGCTGGTCAGCGTCAGCGTGACGAGCTCGGAACCCTGGGCACCGGGGAAGCCGGTCACCAGGACGCGCCAGGTCTGCCCCAGGTCGGGGCTATACTGGACGGTGTGGAGCAGATGGTCCTCCGGGTCGGCGTCCGTCGCCTCCCAGGCTATCTCCATCGTGTCGGAATACGCCCGTCCGGCCTCCGGCGAGAGAATGGTCACCACCGGAGCAGCAGGGCCTGGTGTCAGAGAGGCGAGCACCGCCTCGTCGGCGAGGAGATCGATGCGGGCAACGTCACCATCGGGGGCCGGGAAGCTGAGTGCGAAGGCCTGGCCCTGTCCCTCCGCCAGGGCGTCCACGTCCTCGTTCAGCGCCACGACGCGATCGTCGAGCAGGGTCTCAGTGCCGTCGTACAGGCGGAGGTGATGGGTCGCGGCGGCCTCACCCTGCCCCGCTGATTCCGCCGCAGCCCTTGTGTAGGCCGCGGCCGACAGACGCTCCCACTTGTCCAGGACGCCGCTGGACTGGGCCTCCGTCGGAAGGACCCACGCATAGTTCAGCAGCCCCTCATCCGTCGTCTCGGTGACTGCGCCGCTGATGTAGACCGACGCGGCTTCGGCGGAGAGGTCGGGGGCGCCTGTGGTGGCTACGCCTGCCGCGCTGCTGGGCGCCCCGACCTCGCTATACATGTCGCGGAAGCGGTAGTCGCTCACCCAGCGGGGGTACCCGTAGGCCATGTAGTCCCGGGCCTTCGTCGGATCGATCGGCTTCCTGGACTTGACGTCGAAGCCGAAGTGGGTGGGGTCGGTGGAGTCGTCGAGCTGGCAGACGGGAGAGGGGTAGTAGTCGCGGTCGTCGGAGGTGTCGCAGCCGACGT
>JASFVG010000118.1:0-11269 GCA_050049955.1 Anaerolineae bacterium
CCGGCGATAGGGCGGCGCAGCGCGAGGTGCTCTGGCGCGTGCTAGAGGCGGTGGAGGAGATGACGGAGCCGGGCAGCGTCAAGCACCTGGCGCTCGAGTGGCGGGGGATGGAGGAGGAGGCGGAGGCCCATCCACCGGGACCGCCCCGATCGTGGGGCACCCTCACAGGCATCCCTGGCAATTGCCGAGGCTGCTGTCGCGGAATCCGCCGGGCTAGGGTGAGGTGGTGATGGCCCCGTCCGGCCTTCGCCGGGATGCATCCGGTGCTCGTGCGGGACTCACGGGCCAGCGTTGAGATGATGGCAAAGGAGGATCGGGTGGACACGAAGGACGATGTGAAGGAAGTGGAGGCACACAAGCAGTTTGCGAAGGACCTGTTCAATCTGACGTGGGATCTGCTGGAAAAGGAGGATCGCACGGCGGAGGACAACGTGCGGATGATCCACGCGGCGCATGCCTCGCGGTATCACTGGGGTGAGATCGGCACGCCGCTGAACTTCGCGCGGGGGGAATGGCAGGTGTCGCGGGTCTACGCGGTGCTGGGGCGGGCGGACTCGGCGATCTACCACGGGGAGCGGAGCCTGGCGCTGTGTGAGGCGAACGGGATCGGGGATTTCGATCTGGCGTTTGCGTACGAGGCGCTGGCGAGAGGGTACGCCGTGGCGGGTGACGCGGCGAAGAGCGAGGAGTACGTGGGGCTAGCGGAGAAGGCGGCGGAGGAGATTGAGGAGGAGGGGAACCGGGAGTACTTCCTGAGCGAGCTGGCGACGGTGTAGTGGACGATGGACGACGGACGGTAGGCGATGGCCGGTTGCACGCTATGCCGCGTGGCGCTGCGCGCTCCGTGCGGGGTGCGTCTGTGCTGGACCTCGGGGGCGGCGCTCCGCCATCAGCTGCGAGCCGGCCCCACGCCGTGGCGCAGTACGAACGGGGAGGGGAGGCGGGTAGCAAACCCGCCCTAGTCTGCCACAGGCGCGACCGCGAACTGGGCGAGGAGATTCCTCAACTGCGCTGCTAAGGAACTCGTCATTTCGAGGGACCGCAGGGAGTCGAGAAATCTGGCTTGTCGCGACCGGGAGACTCCTCCGCTTCGCGTCGCTCCGGTCGGAATGACGGCCAGGTTACCCTATGGCGTAGAGTTCCTTGGACTCTGAGTGGTGCGCCCGCGCGCCATGGGTCTTCTCGGAATGCCAGGGCGTGGCGGGCAGCTGCCGTAGGGCCGCCTTGCCGGCCCTACGGAAGTCCGATGATCTCGACGGCGTCGCGTGCGGCGCGGATGTGAACGTGGGGGGCGGTGATGGGGACGACGCAGCCGGCGCCTACCATGTGGGCCCGGCCGCCGGTCTGAGCGACCGCCTCTTCGATCTCGGCCCTGATGGCCTCTGACGGCCCCTCGAGGAGCGTGGTCCACTCGCTGATGCCGCCGACGAGCATGTCGGGAAAGCGCTTCCGCGCCTCCGCCAGGCTTGGACCCGCCATCCGGTCGTGCCAGTTGATGGCGTCGATGGGGTAACTCGCCAATAGGTCGAACATGATGTCCTCGCCGTGGGCGTGCATCATGATGATCTCGACCTGGTCGCGCACCGCGTCGAGGACGATGCGGTCGTAGGTCTCGCCGAACTCACGGTACTGCTCCTCGGTCATCAGGCGGTAGGTGTCGCACTGGGTGGCGAAGAACATGCCTGTGGCGCCAGCCTCAGCAGATGCGACCGCGAGGTTGGCCGTCGTCTCGGCGATGACCCGGAGTCCCTTCCTGAGCAGGTCTGGATGGCGGCGGAGGTCGGAGAACATGCGGTCGCCCGCAAGCTTCCACGCGGTCGTGAGAGGGCTGAAGATGGTCTGGAGGATGGGTACGGTGTCCTCGAGCTCCTCGGCGACGATGCGGATTGCCTCCACCTGCCGGCCCAGGCAGCCCTTGTGGGGATCGAGGACGGGCAGCCTGGACCAAGCCTCGGGCGATGCGACGGCCCGTCTCAAGGTTGTGCGGGTCCCGTGGGTGTTGGGTATGTAGGTGCTCTCGGTGCCCCAGTCCTCGTGCATGTAGCCGCTGGCGGGGGTGACCTTCACCAGGTCGAAGTCGTACTCACGCTGCCAGAAGAGGGTGCTGTAGGCCAGGCCGAGGGCGGTCTCATCGGCGTTGGCCCAGTGACGCCATAGGCTGATGGGCGGGCGATCGGTGGGCTGGCCGGCGATGGCGGCCCGGATGCGCTGCCAGTGGGTCATGGTTGAGGGCATGTGGTTGTCTCCCTGGTTTTTGGTGGTGGCCGGGTTTTCAGGTATTGTAGCAGGCGACGGCGACTTGCGCTAGGGCATCGCGCTAGGGGCCGGCCGAGTTTCTTGGTTCGGCGAGTTCCACGAAGGCGGCCGGGCACGGAGCGGCCGGAGGGGAGGCGGGTATCAAACCTGCCCTACATCGGGGCCTGTGAGGCCTAGCGGGGGGGCGGGCTCGGGATGGAGAGTGCGGTAGTGGCATAGGAGGGGGTGTGATGGCGGTGAAGGAGAAGCTGGTCAGGCTGATCGAGAGCATTGATCTGGAGGAGCAGGCGCTGTACGACAACCTGTCTATAGAAGAGCGGGAAGCTGAGGGGAAGGCGGATGCGTGGTCTCCCAAGGACACGCTGGCGCACATCGCGGCGTGGAAAGAGCGAGAGGCGACAAACCTGGCGGCGATGGCCCGCGGGGAGCCGAGGGTAGGCTACAATGATTTCGAGGCCGTAAACGCGCAGGACTTCGAGGTGTACCGAGACTGGTCCTGGTCGGAGGTGCTTCTGAAGGCGGAGGCGACCAACCTGCAGCTCATCGAGGCGATTGCGGCGAGGAGCGATACCGGGCTTGAGGCGATCTCACATGCGGAGCGCAAGGTGTGGCAGTCGATCGCCGGTACGGGGTACACGCACCCAGTGATCCATCTGGGGCAGATCTATCTGGATCGCGGGGACCCGGGGTACGCGACGGACCTGCAGGAGGCCGGGGCCGAGGCGCTGCAGGAGTTGAGCGAAAGCCCGCAATGGCAGGGGACAGTGCGGTACAACCTAGCCTGTCACTACGCGCTGATGGGGGAGGTGGAGCGAGCCATCGACGGATTGAGGGAGGCGCTGCAGCTGAACCCGGGGCTGACGGAGTGGTCGAAAGAGGATCCGGACTTCGAGTCGATACGGGAGGAACCGGGGTATCACGCGCTGTATGAGGGGGAATAGGGTCTCTGAAGAGCTATCGGAAGGAACTGTGATTCGAGGTCCCCGCGCGGCGGGCCATTGTACCCCTCGGCAGGTGCACGGTCACGGGTGAGCGGTGGCCTGCAGGCTTTGCCGGGTTCCCGGGAAGAACCTGGGGGCGGGCTCTACATAACCTGTAGGTGGTGCTTTAGGAGGGACTGCAGGCGATCGGATAGCGGCCAGACCCGCTAGTTGGACAGGTGCAACACGAGCGATCTCGGTCGGGTCGACGGGTGGTCACCCGTATTGAACTGGCGTGACCGCGAGGCCGCGAAGACCCCGGTCGCGCCCGTCACATTTGTGGCCCTCGGACCGCTGGTGTATAATGCGATTCACCTCGCCCCTTCTCTCCACCACCGGGGCATGATTCGGCAGGTACGTTACCTGGAAGAGCACATCACAGAGTACCGCGGAGGAGGATCCGCAGACAACCCTCTGGACTAGACCCTGAAATGACATCTGACCCGGACGACTGTCCGCATATGCTGCCGTTCAGCATCATGTTGCGCTGCGCAGCCGACCGGGCTAGCTGTGCGGATGTAACTGCGGCTTTGGCGCGTTCCCTTTCGCCTCCGTGATTATGAATGTCGCTTGTCTCTTGAGGGAGAGAGCCGTAGGAATCCGACATGTCGTTGCCCTGGCGCTGTGTGTGATGATACTGATTCTGGCACCTGGATCGGGACTGGCACACGGACCGTGGATCACGGGGCCTTCGGCTACAGTCAACGCTTACTCACAAGGAGCCGCCAACGCTCCCTGGTCAATCGTCGAGGTACACACATCGGGAGATCTTGGACAGTATGCGTCGGTGGCCATTGATCCGCTGAACGGCACGCCTTGCACGAGCTACTACGATGCCACTAGCCACGACCTCCGCAAGGTACATCACGTGGGCCATGGCGGCAATTGTGGTCCCGACAACGCCTGGCCTTGTAAGACCGCGGACAGCGGTGGAGATGTCGGGAAGCACAGCTCAATCGCGATCTACCCGGGCTGGCCGTCTGGGGCGGGGCCTTGGGGCATGGGTATCGCCTACCACGATGCCACCAACGGTAGTCTCAAGTATGCGGCAACGCAGGATTCCGGCAGCGGGCTCTGGGCCATACACAGCATTGACAGGGGAATCCTCGCCGTTTCCACCACTGGATTTTACCCAACCCTGAAGCTCAGGTCTCGCGGATATCCCGCGATTGCTCATCACTTCAACAACCCAACCAACGTTGATCCACTGAAGTTCACCTACGACAGCGTTGCCAGTGGCAACTGTGAGTCTGGTGATCTTCCTGACAGTTGGCGCTGCGAGACGATAATCACAGGCGAGGGGGTTGGGTAGTATCCCTCTCTGACCGGCTCTTGTGAGCTCGATATCAACGCAACCTACTATGACGGGGGCAGCGGCGATCTCTTGCAGGCAAAGTTGGACAGCAACGGCAAGTGTGGACTCTACGGGAACGACATGAGCTGCTACCCGGTGAGTTCCGCTACCGATGTAGGGCAGTATGCTTCGATGTACCTGGATAGCGAGGGTCGCTTTCACATCGCGTACTACGATGCGACCAGCAGCGTGCTGAAATACGCGGTCGAGTTCGACTCGGGGGGTAACTGCGACGTTCTCGGGTCGGCGCAGTGCGACGAGATCGACACCATGATGCAGGGCTGCAACCCGTTGGGTATGTCAATGGCAGAGGACCCGGCCGGCTACCCAGTCATCGCCTATCAGTCGGCCGATGGCTCGCTCAACGTGGCGCGACCGCTAGCTGCTCTCGGTCTGCCCGCTGGAAGCGAAGACTGTGGCCCCTTGGATCTCTCGTTGACCTGGTACCGCGACACGATTGATCCATCTGGGGGATGGGTGGCACACCGCGATGGCGGCTACGTCTCGATTGCCGTCGACTCTGCAGGGCTGGCTACCATCGCCTACTACTGACTCATCACGGCTGAGGGTGAGAATCTGATGGTGGCCTACCAGCGCCTCCGATTCTTCCCGCCGTTGATCATGAGAAGCTGACAGCGCCTCTGATCGCAATAACGACTCACGGATACTGCCAATCTGAGCAGGCATCAAAAGACTTCAAGGACCATCAGTTGTCCCTCGCCACGGAAGGGCGAAGGGAGCAACTCATGTCTAGGTTGACACAGATGGCCTCATTTTCCTAGAGGGAGCTCTGCGATGACCAGACACAGGTTCGTGGGCCGCCAGGGGCAGCTAGGTCGGCTGCATGCGTTCCTCGGCCGGGCGCTGCAGGGTCAGGGCCAGGTCGCGTTTGTGGTCGGCCAGGCCGGTGCGGGGAAGACCGCCTTGCTCAACGAGTTTGCCCACCGCGCCGAGAAGGCCCACCGTGCCTTGGTCGTGTCCATCGGCAATTGCAACGCCCAAACCGGCATCGGCGACCCCTACCTCCCGTTCCGCGAGATTCTGGCCGTCCTGACCGGAGATTTCGAGGCAAGGCTGGCCCAGGGAGCGATCACCAAGGAGAACGCCCGACGCCTGCGCGGGTTGGTACGCTGGTCGTGCAACGCCCTGCTCGAGTTCGGCCCCGATTTGATCAACACCGTGGTGCCGGGGGCGGCCCTGGTCGCCAAGGCTGGCACGTTCGTCCTGGACCAGGCCGGATGGCTGGACAAGTTCGAAGAGCTGGTGAAGAGCAGACCCGCCGCGCCGGCGGGATCCGCGCTTGAACAGAGCCACATATTCGAGCAGACGACCAACGTGCTCAAGGCCCTGTCGCACAAGAGCCCGCTGGTGCTGGTACTGGATGATCTGCAGTGGGCCGATGAAGCGTCCACCAGTCTGCTGTTCCACTTAGGCCGGCGGCTGGGCGAGAGCCGCATCCTGGTGCTGGGGGCCTACCGTCCGGAGGAGGTGAAGTTGGGGCGCGGTGGGGAGCGCCACCCGCTGGAGAAGGTGCTGGCCGAGTTCAAACGCTACTTCGGCGATGTCTGGGTCGACCTCGACCGGGCTGAGAGAGACGAAGCCCAGCAGTTCGTTGATGCCCTCATCGATCTCGAGCCCAACCGATTGGGGGAGGGCTTCCGCCGGGCCTTTGTCCAGCACACCGGCGGGCACCCACTGTTCACCGTCGAGTTGCTGCGCGACATGCAGGAACAGGGCGACCTGCAGCAAGATGCTGCAGGTCGCTGGGTCGAGGGGCCGGGACTGGACTGGGATTCCCTGCCGCCCCGGGTCGAAGGTGTCATCGAGGGTCGCATCGGCAGGCTGGAGGCAGAGCTGCAGGAGACACTGACCATAGGGAGCGTGGAAGGGGAGGAGTTCACGGCCGAGGTCGTAGCACGCGTGCGTGCCGTGGATGAACGCGGGCTGGTCAGCTGCCTGAGCACAGAGCTGGACAAGCAGCATCACCTGGTGATGTCCCGGGGCTCGCGGCGACTGGGTGCACAACGGCTCTCCTCCTATCGTTTCCGCCACAACCTGTTCCAAACGTACCTGTACAACAGCCTGGACGAGGCCCAGAAGGCGTACCTACACGAGGATGTGGGGAACGTGCTGGAGGCACTATACGGCGACCAGGCGGGTGAGATCGCCGTGCAGCTCGCGCGCCATTTCCAGGAGGCCGGACACGCGGAGAAGGCGGCGACGTACATGAGCCGGGCAGGAGATAACGCAACTCGACTCCATGCCCTGGCCGAGGCCCGGCAGCACTATGCCGGGGCGCTGAATGCCCTGGCGCAGCTCCCGGACACGACGGAGAGTCGCCGCTCACGGCTGGACACGCTCCTCAAGCTGGTCGCCTCAGCCTGGCGATCCGATCCTCCAGGGGAGAACATGAACCGCTTGACCGAAGCGGAACGGCTGGCAGGCGAACTGCCTGGCCCTGATGGGACAGCTGGCGGAGATCTTCTAAGCCTGGCCTGGATCCATCTTTGGATGGGCCGCATCCACTACGTGCGCGGTCTCCTGCCCGAGGCAATTGGGTGTTACCAGCGCGTGCTCCCTGTGGCAGAGGCGTCCGATGACGCCGAGCTGTTGGCCGTCCCGTCCAGCGCCATCGGGCAGGCGATGGCCATTCAGGGCCACTATGAGAGGTCCGCCACGTTGCTTGACCAGGCGATCCCCCTGTTTGAGCAACTGGGCAATGGGACAGAATGGGTTAGGGCGACGAGCTTCCACGGTGTGGCCCTCACGATGATGGGCCATTGCAGGGCGGGGCTGATTGAGACTCAGGGGGCTCTAGCCCGGGCAAGGGAGATGAATTCCCCCACCGAAGTCGCCATGATCAGCCTCCATCTGATTCTGATCCACCTGTTCAGCGGCGATCTGCCTCGCGCCATTGAAGCCGGTCTTCAGACGGTGGAAACGGCGCAGCGATCCGGCGACCAGGTGTATACCTACTTGGGGCAGGGGCTGCTCGCCTGGTCCCAAGGTCGCGCGGGGCGCTTCAAAGCCGCCCAGGCCAGCATGGACAGATCACAGGCCGCTGCGCGGGAACTCGGCCGCTCCCTCCAGCTCGCGGACTGGCTCGCCGTCGCCAACGCCGAAATCGCCCTGGGCATGGGACGTATCGAGGAGACTCTTGCCCTGGCCCAGGAGGCCCTGCGTAAGGCCCAGGAGATGAGTGGTACCTTCACTGAAGGCCTGGCCCGGCGAGTCTGGGGTCAGGCCCTGGCCGCGCTCACACCGCCTCACTGGGACGAAGCTGTAGGACTCATGGCCGACAGCCTGCGCATGCTCGAGTCCGGGCAAAGCTGGCTCGCGGCAGCGCGGACGCACGTCGCCTGGGGCATCGTTTGCCGCAACCGGGGACATGTTGACGCTGCACGGGAGCACTGGGAGATAGCCACCGCGCAGTGGGAGAAGAGCGACCTGCCGTGGGAACTGGAGAAGGTGCAGGTCCTAATGGCTACGCTGCCCTCCTGATCGGGTCTCAGAACGCCTGAGAGCGGAGCGGGTCCCGATCTCCTGGCAAACACATCGTCCAAGGAGAACCACCATGAGCAAAGCAAGCTATCGTTTTCGACTGGGCAAGTTCGACTGCCTCATCGTTCTGGACGGCACCTTCGCGTATCCGCATCCCGGTCCTATGCTCTTCGCCAATGCACCTCAGGACCACATGGCGGAGGTACTGCGAAAACATGACATCGATGTGGAGCGGTGGGAGGCATATCTCAGCCCGTACCCCGGCCTACTCGTCGACACCGGAGAGCACCGGGTGCTCGTGGACACAGGAGGCGGCGACATCGCGCCGACGACGGGAGACCTGATCCCCATCCTTCAGGCCGAAGGGATCGCGCCGGGCGACATCGACACCGTCGTCCTCACGCACGGCCATCCAGACCACATTGGCGGTGTCATCGACAGCGAGGGCCGGCCTGCCTTCCCGAACGCCCGCTATGTGATGGGCAAGGACGAGTGGGCGTTCTGGACCTCAGAGCCCGACCTAACAGAGTGGCCTCTCGCCGAGCAATTCAAACAGCTGATTCTGTCGCTGGCACGGAGCAATCTCCCGCCCATCCAGAGCCAGCTCGACCTCGTCGAGGCCGACGACGAGATCGTGCCGGGTGTCCGCGCTTTCCCCACCCCAGGTCACACGCCGGGCCATATAGCCCTGTCCATTGTCTCGGATGGCGAAAGACTGCTTTGCGCCTCCGACGCGATCATCCATCCCATCCACGTGGAACAGACCGGTTGGTATTCTGCCTTCGACCTGGCCCCCGAGCAGGCCTTGGCCAGCAGACGGGATTTCCTGGAGAGAGCGGCAGCCGAGAGGGCCCTGGTCCAATGCTTTCATTTCCCCTTTCCAGGGCTGGGATACGTCATCCAGAAAGGACATTCCTGGGTGTGGCAGCCAATATGAGGAGAATCTACTATGTCGCTCAAGGATGAAGTGGTGGCACTGATCGAGAGCATCAGTGCAGAGGAGCAAGCCCTTTTCGCCAACCTTGCTGAAGCAGAGCGTGAAGCTCAGGGTGAACCTGATCGCTGGTCGCCCAAGGACGCGATCGCGCATCTGGCTGCCTGGAAGGCGCGTCTGGTCAGGAACCTGGAGGCATTGGCCCTCGGGGAGTCGCTGGTGAGGTACGATGACTACGAAGCGATCAATGCGCGAGAATTCGAGGTCTACCGAGACGCGTCTTGGCCAGAGATCCTCGACACGGCACTGACGGTCAATCAGCGGCTCGTTGAGCAGATTGAGGGAACGAGCGAAGCACAGCTTGAGGCGGCCTTCCGCGATGAAAGGACGGTGCGGCAGGCCATCGTCCTGACGGCCTACACCCATCCAGTGAACCATCTGGGGCGGGTCTATCTGGATCGCGGGGACGTGGAGCACGCGACCCACCTCCAGGAGGAAGCGGCGGCGAAGCTCGGGGCGCTGGACGCCAGCCCGAGCTGGCAGGGCACGGTGCGCTACAATTTGGCCTGTCACTACGCCCTCATCGGGGAGACGGAGAGGGCCATCAATGGGCTGAGAGAGGCGCTCGAGCTCAATCCGCGGCTGACGGAGTGGTCGAAAGAGGATCCGGACTTCGAGTGTATACGGGAGGAACCAGGATACCTGGCTCTCTATGACGAGTGAGAGGGAGGTTCCAAGGAAGCCGCGGAAGCAGCCTCCAAAGGAGAATCTATGAAGAGCTACCGGAAGGAGCTGTGGTTCAACGTCCCCACGCGCCGCGATTTCGTCCACATCACGCCCCAGGTGCAGGCGTGCATCGACGAGAGCGGGATCGAGGAGGGGCTGTGCCTCGTAAATGCTATGCACATTACTGCGAGTGTTTTCATCAACGACGATGAGTATGGCCTGCATCAGGACTATGAGAAGTGGCTGGAGGGACTGGCTCCCCACGCGCCCATAAGGATGTACCGGCACAACGACACCGGCGAAGACAATGCTGATGCTCATATGAAGCGGCAGATCATGGGCCGCGAGGTGGTCGTGGCAGTGACCAACGGCCGACTCGACTTCGGCACGTGGGAGCGGATCTTCTACGGCGAATTCGACGGCCGGCGGCGCAAGCGGGTGCTGGTCAAAGTCATCGGCGAGTAGATGCACTCAGAGCTGTCCTGACATTGGCGGTCGACTGGCCCGGCCGGTGCCGCAGCGGCCGAGAGAAAAAGCCGGCTCTCTAAGCCCTCATCGATTGTGGGCCGCGCTATCCCCAGGTGCTCCAGACGACCGGAGCCCAATTCCAGTTCCCCACCGATATTGCTGACCTGGTGGTGGAACGGCGCGAGGGCAACTCGACGACCGACTTTGGCGCGCCGGTCAACGTGCTGTGTGCTGACAGGGGAGCGATGGAGGGATCGAGTACGAGCGCTGGCAGGAGATCCTGCTCGCCTGTTGGGGGCCTTCGATGGTGCCCGGCAACGGGCTAGGGGCAGGAAGCCGCGCAAGGATCCGCGGGGCGGTGGGAGGGACGTGGACAAGATCGTGGACCATGTACGGGAAGCCGACCGGGCATACCTGGCGCGGCTGAACCGGAAGCACAAGAGAGAGGCCAGGAGCAGTCCGCAGGAAGAGAATGAATGAAGGCGGCAGGCCGTCCTGGCGGCCCAGGCAGATGCGGTGCGTGAAGGGCTGCGGGAGTGAAACCCACGGGGTGGAGTGATCTGGCCGCCGGGGCACTTGTTGCGCCGGGTGGCCGGCACGTGCTGGATCATGACTGGGAGACAGAGGACCGGACTGTGTGAGGTGATGGGCTCCCAGGTACGGTCGAACGCCTCTCGGGGCGCGGCCGCGTGACCGTGGGGCTGGTTGTTTCGGTCTCGGTTCTGTGGTGTATCCGAAACATGGAGGAGTAATATGAAGAGACTCTGTGTCTTTTGTTCCTCGAGCGCCAAGATCGATAGGGCGTTCTTTGAGGCTACGGAGAGATTGGCCAGGCTGTTGGTCGAGGAAGAGATCGAGGTTGTTTTCGGCGGCGGATCTATGGGACTGATGGGAAAACTGGCCGATGTGATCCTCGAGAACGGCGGCAAGATCAGGGGCGTGATGCCAAAGTTCATGAAGGAGATCGAATGGGCGCACAAGGGTGTGACCGATTTCGTATTCACTGAGACCATGCAGGAACGGAAAGCGGCCTATCTGGAGGGCGTGGAT
>JASFVG010000119.1:0-11268 GCA_050049955.1 Anaerolineae bacterium
CCGTGCAGCTCTGTGTGAACCTTGATGGCATCTCCCAGATTTCTGTCAAATGCTGCGACGGCGGCCCGTCGCTGCCTCAGCTCGACGTCAGGAACGCGCCCAGCGCCTCCTGCCAGGGCCGGGGCCGGATGCCCAATACCGCCGCGGCAGTGTTGGCGAGGGGGGCGAAGCGCGGTGGCGTCGAGTCGCGCTCAAAGGCATCGAGGGTGATGGGCCGGACTGGCACGTCCTCCCGCCCGCTGATGCGCAGGATTTCACGGGCGAAGTCGTACCGAGAGGCGTATCCCGAGTTGGTCAGGTGGTATACGCCGTAGGCCCCCGTCTCGATGAGCTGCCCCAGGGCCTCGGCGAGGTCAGGGGCGAAGGTGGGGTTGGCGACCTCATCGGTGACCACCCGGAGTTCCCCCAACTGGTCGGCCAACTCGATGATGCGATGGGGGAAGTTGCTGCCGCCAGCCGCGTACAGCCACGCGGTGCGCACGATGTAGAAGCGACTAAGGAGATGCCGAGTGTACCACTCGCCGGCCGCCTTCGACTGCCCGTAGGGGTTGATGGGGTGGTGAGCGTCCCACTCCCGGTAGGGTGCGCGAGCCTGTCCGTCGAACACCTCGTTCGTGCTGATGTAGGCCAAGGCGGCGTCGCAGGCGGCGCAGGCCAGGCCGACACCCTGAGTGCCCAGCCCGTTGACCCGGTAGGCCTCCTCCGGATCGCGGGCACATCCGTCAACGTCGGTCCAGGCAGCGGCGTGAATGACGACGTCAGGGGCGAAGGCCCGGATGGCGGTGCTGATGGCCGCTCGATCGGTGATGTCGACCTCGGGGAGGTCACAGCCCGCCAGCGTATGGGCGGTCAGTGCCTCAGAGAGCGCCCGGCCTAGTTGGCCCTTGCATCCGGTGATGAAGACCCGCATAGCGCACCTCGTCGAGTTTGCGTGGAGTAGGGTTGGGACGCTGGAGGCGATTGTACAGCAAAGGCGCGGGAAGAGCAACTGGGCCTTGACATAGAACACATGTTCTGATATAATCTGGGCAATGGCGGCTCTAGGTGAGGAGGCAGGCGATGGGTGAGCGTATTTCGAAGAAACAACGCAAGATCCTGGACTTCGTTGCCCAGCACATTGAGGACAATGGCTACCCGCCGTCCATGCGCGAGATATGTGCGGCGACGGGGATCAGCTCAACCTCGGTCGTGAGCTACAACCTGAATCGCCTGGAAGAGGCGGGCTTCATCGCCCGCGATCGGGAGGTTTCCCGCGGGATGCGCCTGGCCCAGGAAGACCGCCAGGGCGGGCCTTCGGATGCGTTGGTGCGGTTGCCCCTATTGGGTCGCATCGTCGCAGGCGAGCCTGTCCCGGTACCGAGCAGCGATTTCGCGCTCATGGGCGACGAGACGATAGAGGTATCCCGTGGCATTCTCGGGGATCTGGAGGGGCTATACGCCCTGGAGGTCGAGGGCAACTCGATGGTGGATGCTCTGGTGCACGATGGCGATATCGTGATTCTGCAGCACCAGAAGCGCGTTGAGAACGGTGATATGGCGGCGATCTGGTTGCGCGGTGACGGAGAGGTGACGCTCAAGCACTTCTACCAGGAGCAGGATGGTCGTGTGCGCCTCCAGCCGGCCAATCCGACCATGCAGCCCATCTACGTAGATGATCCCCAGAGGGTGGAGGTGCAGGGCAAGGTGGTGATGGTCATTCGGAAGCTTGACTGACCCAAAGCGCGGAGCGCGCGTCAGGTCGGCCACGTTTCTGGTGCCCGGATAGAGGAGACTGCTCTCGAATCGTACGGATCTGCTGTTGAACACGGCGCAGTTCACAGGTTTTTTGAGGCCCAGCCCGAGTGGCTGGGCCTTGTTCTTGCCCGGGTTTCCCATCGGATTTGGGAAAACCGGGCAAGTTTGGGTTAACTTGGGATAACATGTCCTTGACGCCGGGTATACGGTCTGATATGATAGTGCAGCCTTAGAACAAACGTTCTAGCCCTGGCGCCAAGGTGACCGGCGGTGTGGCCCCTCTCACGTGACGAGGATGGAGTGTGGAACAATGAGCGACAACGGACGAGATCAGGCGCTGGACCGAGCACTGGCTAGCTTGACCAAACGCTTTGGGGACGGGGCCATCATGCGCCTTGGTGAGGCCTCTCATCTGGACGTCGAGGTGATCCCGACAGGCTGCCTGTCCCTCGATCGGGCCCTCGGGGTGGGCGGCGTGCCTCGTGGTCGGGTCACCGAAATCTATGGACCCGATGGTGCGGGGAAGACGACCCTCGCCCAGAGAGTGGTCGCTGAGGCACAGAAGGCCGGCGGCGTCGCCGCCTACATCGACATGGAGCACGCACTCGACCCGGCTTACGCGCGCCGGTGCGGCGTGGACGTCGACGTGCTGCTGATATCCCAGCCGGACACCGGGGAGCAGGCGTTGGAGATCGCCGAGACGCTGATTCGATCGGGGGCCCTCGACGTGATCGTTGTCGACTCGGTCGCCGCGCTGGTGCCGCGGGCCGAGATCGAAGGGGAAATGGGCGACTCGCACCCGGGCCTTCAGGCGCGCTTGATGAGCCAGGCCCTGCGCAAGCTCAGCGGTGCCATCAAGCAGTCGAACACGGCGCTGATCTTCACCAACCAGCTGCGCGAAAAGATCGGCGTGATGTTCGGGAATCCCGAGACCACCTCCGGCGGCCGCGCGCTCAAGTTCTACGCCTCGGTACGGCTCGACATCCGGCGCATCACGTCGATCAAGGAGAGAGGTGAGCTGATTGGAAACCGGACGCGGGTTCGCGTGACTAAGAACAAGGTGGCGCCGCCGTTCAGAGTGGCTGAGTTCGATCTGATGTACGATGAGGGCATCAGCCGGGAGGGTGACCTGCTCGATGTCGCCGTGGAGCTGGGTGTCATAGACAAGCGGGGCTCGTACTACTACTACGGCGATGAGGACCAGTACCTGGCCCAGGGACGCGAGAACGCGAAGGGGTTCCTGCGCGAACACCCGGATGTCGCCGCGGAGATCGAGGCGGCTGCCCGGGAGAGCCTTGACATAGGCGCGGCGCCCTCGGTGGAGCCCGCTGAGGAGGGAGCCGCAGAGCCTCCCGCCGCGGCAGCAGCTGCGGCATCCATCGTGGCCTGGGGGGACGACGAGACGGACCTCGCTACGTAGCTGGCGAGAGCCAAGCCCATCACCAGGGGTAGGCGTCGCGGCGTGCTCCAGGCCGTCCAACCAAGAGGTTGCGGCTGGACGGGCCGACGGGGCCGGCACTACCGTGTGTCCCTCGGCGACGACGGCTTCAGCGTCCGGACCCGCCGAACGAGAGACTGGTGAGGTCCCTTCGGCTATTCGCAGTCACTGACGGAGATGGAGCGTGAGGGTCCTTACATGCGTAGCAAACTGGAGTTCCAGGCGGATCGCATAGAAAGGGTATTGCGGATGCACAGAATCCCGGCTCGCGTCACGGGCGGCACGGTGACGCCGCGCCGGGTGCGCTTCCAGGTCCTACCGGCGGTCGGGGCGAAGATCTCGAGGATTAAGGGGCTCAATGAGGAGTTGGCGGCCGCGCTGGATGCGTCGAACTGCCGCGTCGCGCGAAGGGGGGCAGCGGTCGATGTGGAGATGCCGCGCGACGATCCGCAGCCGGTACGCCTACTGCCGCTCTACGATCAAATCGACGAGAGAAAGATCCCTCCGCTTACGGCGATTCTGGGGCTGGCGGACGATGGCGCGCCGCTGCTGATACGCCTTCCGAGCCCGGAAGTGGCGCACGTGCTGGTCGCGGGCATGACCGGGTCAGGCAAGACGGCGTTGCTGCAGACCATAGTCCTCAGCCTGACGATGACGAATCCCCCCAGTGCGCTCAGGATGGTGCTGGTGGACCCCAAAGGGAGCGCCCTGGAGATGTTTGCAGACGCGGCGCAGCTCTCGCGCCCGGTGATCCGGGACGCGGCGGAGGTGGAGGAGGCGTTGGAAAGCCTGGTCCGGCTGATGGAGAGGCGGGGCGACTCGGCTGGCGGCGATGAGCCCGCCGTGGTGGTGGTGATCGACGAGCTGGCGGACCTGTTGATGGTGGGTGGGCAGGGGCTCCAGAGGGCGCTGACGCGGCTGCTGCAGCGGGGCAGGGGGGCCGGCATCCACGTGGTGGCGGCGACCCAGAAGCCGACGGCGGCGGTACTGGGGTCGCTGGTGCAGGCGAACTTCCCGGTCCGTCTGGTGGGACGGGTGGCCAGCGCGAACGATGCCCGCGTCGCCAGTGGCTGGAGCGGTACGGGGGCGGAGCGGCTTGAGGGGAGAGGCGATTTCGTCGCCGTGGCGGAGGGCCGGGTGACGCGCTTTCAGGTGGCCTACGTGGCGCCGGAGGAGATCCGCAGGGCGCTGGCAGCCAATGCGCAGGGTCAAAGCGCGGGGCGCTGGGTTTCGTCGAGGCCGGTGCCGGACGTCTCGGACTCCGGGATCGACGTGTCCGGCAATGGGCGCCGGCGATCACTGGCCGGGCAGGTGCTCGTAGCGCCCGTGGGCGGATTGGAGAGGGGATTGAGAGGTGGGCAGGGCGATGAGGGATAAGTGGCACAGGTACGAGGAGCGGGGCAGCGGCTGGGGGCGGCTGAAGGTGTTTGCGGGCGTGGTGACGGTGGTCTTCGCGTTGACGCTGGCACTGGTGGTGGGGAACAAGCTGAGCGCAGAGGCATTGGGCGTGCTGGCAGGGACGGTCTGTGGCGTCGGGGCTGCAATCCCCACCAGCCTGATCGTTGTCGCGGTGACCAGGCGCCGCAATGGAGCTGATTCGCGGCAGGGTCCGAGCCAGCCGGCTGCCGGCTGGGCGAGGCCGCACCCCTACCCGCCGGTGGTCGTCGTCTCACCGCCGACCGGGCAGCAACGGCCCTATGAGGACTGGAACGCGCTACCCTCCTCGCTTTCGACGCGAGCGGAGCGCAACTTCACGGTGGTGGGAGGGATACCAGCGGAGGGCAAGGGGGTACGCTATGGCAATGAGCGCCGCTCTTGATGCAACACGACGGCTTGGTCGGAGGCAGAGGCGGGCCGGGCGGAGGGCGTTGTCCAGAAAGGATGGCCGGTCGAGTCGCCCTGGGCGTCTTCCGAGCAAGGGCGAGGTCATCCGCACGCTGGAGCGCCGGCACGACCATTCTCCGAAGCGCTTTGCCTGGCGCGGGCACCGCTATCACGTCCAGGCTGTGGAGCGCTGCTGGACGATATCGCGAGGCGGGCCCCGCCGGCTGGTCGAGCGTAACTACTTCCGGGTGCGGGCCCAGCGGCGAGGCAAGGCTGGAACGGCTCCGGAGCGCTTCGAGATCTATCGGGACACAGAGCGGGACACCTGGCACATGCAGCGCAGGTTGCCCAAGGGCGTAGTACGATAGCCGCAGGGCGAGCTTGAATAGACGACGTCGAGCGGTGCCGCGCGGGGGTGTTCCAGGGTAGCCGGCAGGAGGTTTAGGCCGGGCTTGCCGCGTGCAAGGACCGAGCTGGGTACGAGGGGGTGCATCGGGGCGCCCCCTCGTGTTTGTTTTGCATCCCTATCAATCATGGTATGATAGGCCCCTGCTAGGAGGGGCTCAACCTTGCTTGGTCTATCCTTGGAACAACTGCTTGTCCTGGGCGGCGTGGCCATCGCGCTGGTCGTCCTGCTCCTGGTGCTGCGAACCTTGCTCAAGCTAACCAGGGCATTCCTCAGGTTCGGCTGTCTGGGCGTCCTCATCCTCCTCGTCATTGCGTTTGTCCTGATGCGTGTCCTCGGAGGCTGAACCTCCAACGATGAGAGCGGACCGCCCACGGGTGCGTGAGTGGGGTATGGCCATTGGGGCACTTAGCCCCGGGCCAGGCAACGCCATCACCGATGTGGCGGGCGTGCGCGTCGGCCACACCACGCTCATCTCTGGCGAGGGTCCCCTGGTGCGCGGGCGCGGACCGGTTCGAACCGGTGTCACGGTGGTGCTGCCCCACGGGGAGAACCTGTTTCGTGAGAAGGTAAGCGCCGCCGTCTATACCATCAACGGTCACGGCAAGACCTTTGGGTTTGAACAGGTGCGCGAGTTGGGCGTCATTGAGGGGCCGCTTGCGCTCACCAACACCCTCAACGTCGGGCTGGTGGCCGACGCACTGGTCGAGCACGCCATTCACGCCAATCCAGGGATTGGTGTGAGCACAACGAGTGTCAACGTCGTCGTCGGGGAGACGAACGACGGCTACCTCAGCGACCTCCAGGGGCGCCACGTTCGCGCTGAGCACGTCTGGTCCGCGATCGATTCGGCCTCGGTTGGGGAGGTGGCCGAGGGCTCCGTGGGAGCCGGCACGGGCACGAGCTGTTTCGGCTGGAAGGGCGGCATCGGCACCGCCAGTCGGGTGATTGCAGGGCGCGGCGACACCTTCACCCTGGGCGCCCTGGTGCAGACGAACTTTGGCCGGCCTGACCAGCTGACCATTGCGGGTGTCCCGGTGGGCCGGCAGCTGCGGCCTCCCAGTCCCGACGTCCAGGAGGGTGGGGACGACGGGTCGGTGATGATCGTGCTGGCGACCGACGCACCGCTCAACTCCCGGCAGTTGCAGCGGCTGTGCGTGCGAACCACGGCCGGCCTGGCCCGCACGGGCAGCGTCCTCGATCACGCGAGCGGGGACTTCGCAATCGCCTTCAGCACCACCTATCGCGTAGAGCACGAGCCGGAGGCCCTGGTGGTGAGCCTCCCCCTTGTCGTCGACGAGGCCCGACTGATGCAGGAGCTCTTTCCCGCCGTCGCGGAGTGCGTGGAGGAGGCCGTCCTGAATGCCCTCTGGCGAGCCACCACGGTCGTCGGGCGCGACGGGCACGCCCTTCATGCCCTGCCCCTAGAGGCGGTCGCCTCGCTTCTGGGTGACCGGGCATCCTGGGGCGAGGCGGGTCGGTGACCTGGCCGGCCGAGATCGGCATCTCCACCGCCGCTCTCTACCCCTCACACGCGACCGAGGATGCACTCGTCATCCTCGCAGGGCTCGGTTTTCGGCTGGTAGAGATCTTCCTGCAGTGCGACGAGGAGTACAGCGCCGAGTTCGGTGAGACGCTCGATCAGCGCCGGCGGGAGCTGGGCCTCGAGGTGCACTCGCTTCATCTCTACTCACCCTACTTCGATCTCTGGTCTCCGTATGAACGCATGGCCCGGGAGGTGCGCGACCGCTTCGGGCGTCTTCTGGCTGTGGCAGCGGCTGTCGATGCCCGGGCGCTGACCTGGCACGGGCTACGCTACGGCCTCGACAACCCCCGGCTGGTTGAAGCGTTCTTCGAGAGCGTAGCGTGGGCCGCGGAGCGGGCGCAGGCCGGTGGCCTGACGCTGTGTATCGAGAACGTCAGCTGGTGCTACCTGCGCACCCCCGAGCATGCGCGGGCCGTCGTTCGGGCGGGTCTGCCCGTGGGCTTCACCTTCGATGCTTTCCAGGCCGGGGAGAGCGGCGTGGAGCCGGCGGCGCTCATTCGCGCCATGGGCGATCGGCTCACGACCGTGCATCTCTCGGACTACCTACCCGGCGCGCCGCGCCACCTGGCGCCTGGCCGGGGCGAGCTGGACTGGCCAGCGCTTTTCGGTGCCCTGGTCGAGGTGGACTACCGGGGGCCGCTCATCCTGGAGCCGGCGTATGTCCGGGACCATGAGGTTCTTCTGGAGGCCCGCGCGTTCGTCCGGCGGGGTTGGGATGATGTGGCCCGGCGAGCGAGCTGAACCACACCCGAAGCAGGTCTGCCAGGTATGCGCGAAGCGATCGCCCCTCGTTGCAGGGGAGCTGGGCCTCTGCCTGGCCTGCATCCGCGAACGGCCGGATGAGGCGCTGCGGCTCGCCGAGCGGGCCCACGCCGCGGCGCGCCGCCTGTTCGACCTGCCCGAGGGTCCGCCGCGGGCCGAGGATGGCCGGCGCTGTGGGCTGTGCGTCCAGGACTGCGTTATCGGCGAGGGTCAGCGCGGCTACTGCGGTCTTCGAGAGGTGCGAGAGGGGAGGTTCCGCCACCTGGCCGGCACCCCGGCGCGGGGCTTGCTCCATTGGTACCGCGATGGCCTGCCGACTAACTGCGTCGCTGATCCGTTGTGTGCCGGACACAGGCAGCTGGGAATGCACAACCTAGCGGTATTCTATGCGTCGTGTACGGTAGATTGCCTGTTCTGCCAGAACTACCACTTCCGGCAGGTCGACCCCCTGGAGGCGGAGGTGCTCTCGGCCGGCGAGCTGGCCGATCTCGCCAACGACCGCACCTATTGCGTCTGCTACTTCGGGGGCGATCCTGCCAGCCAGATGATGCATGCTCTGGCCGCGGGGAGACGGCTAGCTGAGCGCGGCGTCACCGTCTGTTGGGAGACGAACGGCACCGCCCGGCCGTCTCTCATGGACCGGGCCCTCGATTTGGCGCTGGAGAGCGGTGGATGCGTCAAGATCGATCTGAAGGCTCACGACAACACCCTTCATCGTGTGCTCACCTCGGCCAACAACCGGTACACGCTGGAGAACGTCGCCCGCGCAGCGGCCCGTTTCGAAGAGCGCCTCGAGCCCCCGCCGCTGGTGGTCAGCTCGCTGCTTGTGCCGGGGTACGTCGACGTCGACGAGGTGCGGCGCATCGCTCGGTTCATCGCCAAACAGAACCCCTCCATTCCGTACGCCCTGCTCGGCTTCGCGCCCCATTTCCTCTTCCCCGATCTGCCGCGCACGTCCGTGCGACACGCCGAGGAGGCGCAGGCCGCCGCGCACGAGGCCGGGCTCACCACGGTGCGGATCGGCAACCGGCATCTCCTCTCCCGCGCCTACTGACGCATGGGCTGTGCGGAAGACCTCGCTGGACAAAGCAGCATGAAGCTCCTATAATCCTCTCCCTGGAGAGCTATGAAGCGTTGTCCCGAATGCGGAAGCGACGTCCTCGACACCGTCTCGCTCTGCCCGGAGTGCGGTGCGGTTATGGAGGAGACCCAACCCTCTCGCACCCTCCCCAAGGCAGAACCCTCAGACAGCCCCGGCGAAGCCAGGCCTAGCCGGCCCCAGCCGCGCACCGTCATCCTGTGGGGTGTGGCATTCTTGATCATCCTCGGGCTCAGCATTGGCGGCGGCGTCCACTTCGGCATGCGACAGGGGGAGCGTGAGCGGGACCAGCGGCTCGAGCAGGAGGTGGAGCGCCACTACCGGGCCGGCCTCGAGCGGCTCGAAGCCGGCAATCTCGAGCTCGCCCGGGCCGAGTTCGAGTACGTGCTCCAGATCGACCCCGACCATTCGCCGGCACAGCAGGGGATCGCCGAGGTTGAGGTCCAGTCGAGGCCTGATCCGACGGCCACCGCGGAGCCGGAGGAGCCCATCAGCGATATCGTCTACCAGGAGGCCGTGGACCACTATGAGGCGGAGCGCTGGCAGGATGCGGCCGCCACTTTGACCTCACTGCGCCAGATTGATCCGCAGTACAAGGCGGAGCAGGTGGAGGAGATGCTCTTCGAGAGCCGCTACCAGGCAGGGATGGCGCTGCTTGAGGAGGACGACTTCGAGCTGGGCATCTTCTACCTGGACCGAGCTGTGGCGCTGCGGCCCCTGGACGAGGCTGCCACCACCCAACGGCGTCTGGCGCAGCAGTACGTCGAGGCGTACGGGTACTGGGGGGTGGACTGGGAGCGCTGCATTGAGCACTTTGAGGCGCTCTATTGGGCAGCGCCGGATTACAAGGATGTCTTCCAGCGGCTCTACCAGGCACACGTCCAATACGCCGAGGCGTGGGATGCCCAGGGGGAACGGTGCCCCGCGGTGGAGCAGTACGACCAAGCCCTTCGGCTGCTCAGCAGCTCTCAGATCGAGGAGAAGCGCGCCGAGGTGGCCGAGGTCTGTCTGAGGGCCACGCCGACGCCGGTCCCGACCATCGAGGGCTCGCGGCCTGTCACTATGACGGCGCTGCCCCCCGGCTTCAACGCGGGACGGCTTGCGTATCCTCTCTACGATACCGCGACGGGCGGTTACGACGTCTATTCGCTGTTTGCCGACGGGCGCCTGCTGAAGATGGCCTCGCGTGCGGACCAGCCCACATGGGTGTGGAACAGCGACGCGCTCGGCTACCGCGATCTCCTGTCGCCTGGAATCACCCTGTTGCCCTCCCTGCAGGCCATGCCGGAGCAACTGGCCTCGGGGGCTGGGCTGGCCTGGCCCACCTTCTCGCCCGACGGGCGGCGCATGGCCTACGCGGCTCTCGACGGTACTGGATCCTGGCAGATCTACCTCGCGGCCACTGACGGCTCCGCAGGGCCTTCCCCCCACGCAGCGGGCAAGGGTCCTGCCTGGGGGCCGACCGGCCTTCTGGCCTGGACAGGCTGCGAGGCTGGGGACGCTGAGGCGTGCGGCATCTTCATCGACAACCCGGACGATGACCAGCCAGCCGGCCGGGTTAGCGGCAGTATCAGCGACGTGGGTCTCAGCTGGTCGCCCGGGGGCAACAGGTTGGCCTACATGTCGAACCACACGGGCAACTGGGAGATCTACACCTATGACCTGGGTGGTGGATTCCAGGTGCTCACCGACGACCCGGCCGCGGACGGCCTGCCGGCGTGGTCCCCCGACGGATCCGCCATCGCCTTCGTCTCCAACCGGAATGGGGATTGGGGGATCTATCTGATGAGGCCCGCTGGCGAGGATCCTCGCAAGGTGATCTCGCTGGGCCCGAACCTGCCCAACTGGACGAATCAGCGCCTATCCTGGGCGCCCTAGGCCCAATGGTGCGGCCGTCTGCCATCGGCCGTGCTCCCTCCGTATTCGCCGCCCGGCTTCTTCTCCTGCTCCCTCCGGATTCGCAATCCGGAGGCTGGCGGTGAATGGCACGGCGGTCAGCGGGCAGGTTCCGCCTTGACCGCCCTCCAGTTCCAAGCCCATCAGCAACCCAACCAGGCGCCGATGTAGGTCGGGTTTGATACCCGACTCCTCCTGCCCAGAGGGTAAGGCGGCTAGCGGGCAGGTTCTGCCCTGACTGCCCTGCATCCAGGCGCAGCGCTACAGCCGGCTGCAGGGCGCGTAATCCGGCGGTTGGGGCCCGCGGATCGCGGATCCGCTCGGAGCAACCTTCGACAGTGCTCCCTCCGGATTCGCAATCCGGAGGCTGGCGGCGGATAGCTGCGGCGGTAAGCAAAAACCGCTCCGCGGTGCTGGGCACTCCAGCGCCTCCCTTCGCGCCATAGGCCTGCAGTTCCACCGCACCGCGGTGGAACTGCCTAGCCGACGGCGCAGCCGTCGGCCGTGCTCCCTCTGGATGCGCAATCCGGCGGTTGGGGCACGCGGATCGCGGATCCGCTCGG
>JASFVG010000120.1:0-11180 GCA_050049955.1 Anaerolineae bacterium
CGGCGGTCATTCCCTATTTCGCCTATGCCCGTTCGGACAAGAAGGATCAGCCGCGCGTGCCCATCACCGCCCGACTGATGGCCGATATGATCGGTGTCGCCGGCGCGGACCGGTATATGACGCTCGATCTGCACGCAGACCAGATTCAGGGCTTCTTCAGCATCCCAGGTGACGCGCTGACCTGCTTCTCGATTCTGTCGGACTACTTCCAAGAGAAGGAGCTCAAGAAAGCCGTCGTGGTAGCGGCCGATCTCGGATTCGCGAAGAAGGCCCGTAACCTGGCGGCCGAGCTCGACTTGCCCTTGGCGTTCGTCGAGAAGCGTCGCATAAGCTCGGACACAGAGGCACTTACACTCGTTGGCGAGGTAGCTGGTCACGACGTGATCATTGTCGATGACGAGGTCGACACCGGTGGCACGGCGATCAATGCGGTCGCCATCCTCCGCGAGCACAGTGCTCGGGATATCTACCTGTGCTTCGCACACGCTGTCTTCTCCCCGCCAGCCGTTCAGCGACTGAAGGCCCTGCCTGTTCGCGAGTTCGTGACGACCAACTCCATCAGCCTGCCGCCAGAGAGGCTTCTGCCAAACCTCACCCAGCTGTCGGTTGCAGGGCTTCTAGCAAACGTGATCGAGCGCGTGCACACCGGGCGAAGCGTCGGGGAGATATTCAGCAGGTATCAGCGATACGAATAGCATGGCCCAAGGAGAGATGCCGTGAAAAGTGACCTTGATCGCTTGATGGCCAAGCGAGACCTGGACGCCTTCGTCGTGTCGGGGAAAGCACACGGGAACCCGGCGATGTACTACCTGGTGAACGGTGCCAATCTCACCCACGCTTGGGTCATCCAGAAACGGTCTGAGGAACCCACCCTGCTCTGCTCACCAATTGAGCGAGACGAGGCCGCCGCCAGCGGGCTGACCACGGTGAGCGTCAGCAAGTACGACTTCCTGAGCATCCTTCGCGAAGAAGGTGATCGACTGGCGGCGACCGTCGAACTGTACCGGCGCATCTTCGCCGATCTCGGGGTGAGCGGACGCGTTGGCTTCTACGGGCAGGCGGACCAGGGGCGCTCTTGGGTGTTGCTCAACGAGCTGGACGCTCAGCTGGAGAATGTGACCGTCTACGGTGATTTCGTGACTACCCTGATCGACCAGGCGCGCGCGACAAAAGACGCTGCGGAGGCCGCGCGCATCCGAGAGGTGGGACGTCTCACGTGTGGCATCGTTGGGCACACCATCGATTTCCTGCGATCGCACCGCGTGTCCGATGGGGTCCTGCTCGAGGAAGATGGCAGCCCATTGACCATCGGGCGGGTTCACGCCCAGATCGGCCGTCTCATCGCTGAAAGCGGCCTAGAGGACCCTGAGGGGTTCATCTTCTCAATCGGTCGCGACGCCGGTGTGCCACATTCAAAGGGACGGCCCGAGGATGTGGTGGCCTTGGGAAAGAGCATCGTCTTTGATATCTTCCCCTGCGAACCTGGGAGTGGCTACTTCTTCGACCTGACCCGCACCTTCTGCCTGGGCCACGCCCCCCCGGAGGTTAGGGAGGCCTATGAGGACGTCAGGCAGTGTGTGGATATGCTGACCGATGCCTACGCGGTGGGCCAGGAGGCCCGTATCTACCAGCAAATGACGTGCAAGTTCTTCGAGGAGCGCGGCCATCCTACGGTCGAGACAGACAGTCAGACCGAAGAGGGCTACGTGCACAGTCTGGGCCACGGCGTAGGCCTGGCCATTCACGAAGAGCCTAGGTTCAGCGACGATCCGACAAACAAGGACGTGCTCCGGCCTGGCCACGTTTTCACCTGCGAGCCAGGGCTGTACTATCCAGAGCGGGGCTTTGGCGTCCGGATCGAAGACGTGGTATGGATCGACGACGAGGGTGAGGTGCACAACCTGACCGATTTCCCGAAGGAGCTGGTTGTAGAATTCTAGCCCTCCGGTGCACGCGTGCGGATACGCGCGACGAGGGTTTCATGGCGACCACGCGCCACGGGCCGCTGAGAGCCAGCATGGCCGTGGGCAGCCGGACCTCCAAATTGGGGTGGTTAACCGGGTGGTCTTGAGCGGGTCTCCTGAATAGAGCGGCCACACCTGTGTTGGCGAGCCAGTCATCCCTAGGAGCGGAGGCTTGGCGCCATGACTTCGAAGGAGCCATAGGTGGCTGGCGGAGCAAGCTATGAGTGAAACGCGGATCCTGGCCATTGAGACTTCCTGCGACGAGACCGCCGGCGCGGTCATCGAGGACGGGAAGCGTATCCTCTCGAACGTGGTGGCATCCCAGATCGAGATACACGCTCAGTATGGCGGCGTGTTCCCTGAGATGGCCTCTCGCGCCCACATCAAGGCCATCGTGCCGGTGATCGAGAGAACGATGCAGCAGGCGCACCTCGGTTTCAACGATCTGAATGCGGTTGCAGTGACCTACGGGCCAGGTCTGGCGGGCTCCTTGATCGTGGGCGTCAATACGGCCAAAGGGATCGCGCTCGGGCGTGGGCTTCCGCTGGTCGGCGTCAATCATCTCGAGGCGCACATCTACGCCCACTGGCTCGATGTGGAGGGCCAGGCCACGGCACGAGGCGAGTTAGCCTTTCCGCTGGTGTCGTTGCTCGTCTCGGGAGGTCACACTGAACTCCTGTTGATGCTCGACCACGGTGAGTACGAGCGGCTCGGCGGGACACTCGATGACGCGGCAGGCGAGGCCTTCGACAAGGTAGGCCGCTTGCTGGGGCTTCCCTACCCCGGCGGTCCGGAGATCGAGAAGGTGGCTCGGAATGGGAATCCAAGGGCGTTTGACTTCCCGCGAGCCTGGCTGGACGATGCCTTAGCTTCGCACGATGCCTTAGCTTCGCACGATGCCTTAGCTTCGCACGATGCCTTAGCTTCGCACGATGCCTTGGCTGCGCAAGAGGGCTCAGCTTCGCACGCTGGCTCAGCTTCTCACACCTGGGACTTCAGCTTCAGCGGGCTTAAGACAGCCATGCTTCGCCAGGTTCAGAAGTACAGCGACCCACCCAAGGGCCGGTTACTGGCAGATCTAGCCGCTAGCTTCCAGGCCGCCGTGGTCGACGTGCTCTCCGCCAAGGCAGCGAGGGCCGCCAGCGTGTTCGATGTGACCGCGATACTCCTCTCCGGGGGTGTGACCGCCAATGATGCTCTTCGGAATGCTACGACTGATCGGGCAAAGGTGCCGGTCTACTACCCTCCGCGCTCTCTCTGCACTGACAACGCAGCGATGGTCGGTGCATGCGCTCACCACCGTTTCATGTCTGGGGAACGAGCGGGCTGGGATCTGGACGTTGTCGCTGGCTTGAGACTGGTCTAGGAGAGGCTGGATACAGAAGGTGTCCGACAGCTGCCCGTGCGCTCCGAAAGAACTCGTCATCTCGAGGGACCGCAGGGAGTCGAGAAATCTCGCAAGTCGCGACCGGGAGATTCCTCCGCTTCGCTTCGCTCCGGTCGGAATGACGGCCAGGTTACCCTACGGCGTAGAGTTCCTTGGACTCTGAGTGGTGCACCCGCGCACCATGGATTTTCTCGAGAGGAGCACCTGTGACCGACGGCCCCCCGCGGGTTCCCCCGTTCTGCCTGAATTCGCTCGACCGGTTTGCAGCCAGTTCCGTGAGGAAGGCTGAACGATGAATCCGCTGGACCTGCCCCGTAATGCCATCTTGGCAGTGCGGAATCTGGCTCGATCCTTGCGTCGGCGAGGACTTGACTACCTGGTGCTGCCCCTCGAGGGCTCCTTGCCAGAGCGTACGCCTCGTCGCCCCCCGCTACCGTTTCCGTTCAGTCTGCTGCCCCTGTTTCCCCCCGAGGTCAGTCTTGAGGCGTTGCAGCACGCGTTTGATGTGATCGGCGGCGATCCCCGAGTCAAGGGCATCGTCTTTCAGATTGAGCGCCTCCAGGCTGGGCCGGCGACTCTGCACTCTCTGCGGCGGATGATCCTCGCATTGCGCGAACAGGGCAAGCGAACCATTGCCTGGCTGCCAGACGTGCAGAACTGGAACTACTACTTGGCCACGGCCTGTGATGCGATCGCTTTCCCACCATGTGCGCAACTCAACGTACTGGGTCTAAGGAGCGAGGCGCTCTTCCTGAAGGAGACGCTGGAGCTGGTGGGCATCGAGGCTGACCTGGAGTCCATCGCCGAGTACAAGGTTGCACCCGACATGTTCCGGCGTTCGTCGATGACCGAGCCTCACCGGGAGATGCTCGGCGCCATTCTGGATTCGTATTTCGAAGAACTGGTCGGTGCTATCGCCGAGGGACGTGGTCTTCCAACAGAGCAGGTCCGAGCGTTCATTGACAGGATGCCGATGGCGCCCGAGAAGGCGGTTGAGGCGGGACTTGCAGATGTGGTAGCCTACGCCGACGAGCTGGGAGCGTACCTGGCGCAGGGCGATGACGCGGACGCCGCGATGGTCAGCTGGGACGATGCGGCTCGCTGGCTGCAGCGGCCTATGGATTGGGCCACTCGCAAGCGCATCGGCGTCGTATCGGTGGAGGGCGTGATCGTTCCGGGGACAAGCCGGCGTTTGCCGGTGCCTCTGCCGCTCCCCATAGAGGCACAGGCGGGCGCGCGGACGGTCATTCAGGCGCTGCGCCGGGCTGAGTCGGACCCCCACATCGCGGCGCTGGTGCTCCACGTGGAGTCACCGGGGGGCTCGTCGCTGGCCTCCGACCTCATCTGGCGTGAGGTGCGCCGGCTGCGGGAGCGGATGCCGGTGGTGGCCCTGATGGGAGAGCAGGCCGCCTCCGGCGGCTACTACGTCTCCGCGGCGGCCAACCACATCGTTGCACGTCCCACTACGATGACTGGCTCCATCGGTATCTGGGGCGGCAAGTTCGTCGTGGGCAAGCTGTACGGCAGGCTGGAAATGGGCCGGGCGGAGATGGAGCGTGGCGCGATGGCCGGCGTCTACTCCGAGCTCAGGCCCTTCAGCGCAGAGGAGCGCAGGCGCGTCCGCCAAGAGTTGGGCGAGGCCTATGCGCGGTTCAAACAGGTCGTGGCCGAAGGACGGGGGATGACGGACGAGGAGGTGGAGAGGATCGCACGTGGTAGAGTATGGACCGGTGAGCAGGCCGTGAGCTTGGGCCTGGTGGATGAGCTAGGCGGCTTCGATAGAGCCCTGACCGTGGCAAAGGAGCTGGCCAAGCTCGACCCTGAGAAAGACTACAGCGTGGTGCAGGTCCTGGCACCGGGAAGAACACTGCTTCCCATGGCGTTCCCCAACGATGACGAATCGACGTGGGCAAACCTGGGAAGAACCCTCCAGCATCTGGCTCGCGAGCGGCTATGGGCCATGTCGCCCTGGATTGTACGTGTGCAGTCCTAAGAGGTTCCGGTGGCGCTGGACGACAAGGTGGAATGGGGACTAGGATCGCCCTGATAGGCGCGGGCAGCGCCACTTTCGGGCTTCGCACGGTCGGCAGGATCCTACAGAGCGAGGCGCTCCGGGATAGCGAGGTCGTCCTGCACGACATCGACGCCAGGGCCCTTGAGGCGGTAGAAGGCGTCGCGCGGACGCACCTTGAGAGCCTTGGGCGCACCCACGCGCTTTCCGCCACCACCTCGCGACGGGAGGCCCTGGAAGAGGCCGCCTTCTGCATCATCTCCATCGAGGTCGGCGATCGCTTCGAGCTGTGGGAGCAGGATTGGAGAATGCCTCAGCAGTACGGCTTCCGTCAGGTCTTCGGGGAGAACGGTGGCCCGGGAGGGCTGTTTCACTCCCTGCGTATCATCCCGCCCATCCTGGAGATATGCGGCGATATTGCCACCCTCTGCCCGGGCGCACTGGTCATCAACCTGAGCAATCCCATGAGTCGCATTTGCCTGGCAGTGAAGCGGGCCTACCCTGAAGTTCGCTTCGTAGGTCTCTGTCACGAGGTAGAATCGCTCCCCCTGCACCTGCCCCTCATCCTGGACACGCCGCTTTCGAACCTCTCCTTCCAGGCAGGTGGGCTCAACCACTTCAGTGTCCTACTCAATGTGCGCTACCGCGACACGGGCGAGGATGCCTATCCCGACCTGCGCCGGAGGGCTCCAGCCTACTTCGAGGGCCTTCCGCCCCTGACGCAGGTCCTGCGAGAGGGATTCGCTGGCCAACTTCCGGAGCCGGCCGCTGACGGGCACTGGGCGGACCGGAGGCTCGTCAAGGCTATTCTTGAGCGGTTCGGGTACCTGCCCGTCACGGAGGATAGTCACTTCGGCGAATACGTTCACTGGGCATACGACGTCGTCGACCACAAAGGGATTGTCGACTTCTATGACTGGTACAAGGCCTGGTCTTCCGAGAGACCCACAGCATCTCGATTGGAGGCGCTGCTGGAAGATGGACACTGGGGTACAATCCCGATCGTGGAGGGTGTCGTCACGGATTCCGGTCACACCGAAATGGCGGTGAACGTGCCCAACAAGGGCTTGATCGACAACCTGCCGGAAGATCTGGTCGTGGAGGTACCGGGAATCGTAGACAAGAACGGTGTGCACGGGGTCAAGCTTGGCCCGTTGCCCAAGGGGATTGCCGGGCTCATGAGGATCCAGGCAGCAGTCCAGGATCTGACCGTGGAGGCCGCCCTCAAGGGCTCCCGCGAGATCGCTTTGCAGGCGCTATTACTCGATCCGGTCGTGGACAGCCTGGAGCGCGCAGAGGCTCTCCTAGGCGCGATGCTTGACGTCCAGGCACCGTATCTGGGATACATCCGCTAGCCTATGGTTGACGCACAGGACGGGGCATTCGTCTGGGCGCCGCGACAGGGCAAGCCAGCGACGAACAACTGCGTGCGGCCGCCCTTTTCTTGGGGAGGCCCAAGCGGGCCTCTGAAAGCGCTTCGGGGATATCGCTGTGGGGGCAACTCGGCACGCGCTAGCCTGACAGCGAAGTCTGGCAAATGGGGTGGCGGCTGCTCGGCGTTGAGGTCGATCGGCGGTCACCCAGATGCAATTGTAGGGGCGTCATTCGCACTCAAGGGGAGGCTCTTCGGAGCCAGCAATACATGGTGCCGCTCTCGCCTCCCAAGGGAACGGTAGAGCGGGGCTCAAAGGAGGGAAAGGACAAGTGATGATCTTGCAGATCTTGAAGGTGATCGGGTGCATCGGCACCATTCTGACGGGGCTTCTGGGGGCGTTCAGGCCGACGGCAGTGCCTGGATTCACGGGCGTAGAACCGACGGGTCCGCGGGGCGTGACAGAGATCCGATCCATCTTCGGCGGCCTGTTCATCGGTGTTGGAGCCTTCCCACTGGTGGTTAACGCCCCGGTAGCATACCAGATGCTGGGCGTGATGTACCTGGCCATAGCCGCCGTCCGGTTCGCCTCGATGCTCGTGGATGGCTCATTGCGCGAGTCGTCCAACATCATCAGCCTGGCAGTGGAGATCGTATTCGGCGTCTTTCTGGTGCTCTGAACCAGCGGGACCCCGCCGTGGGCCCACTCGAGCCCAGCGCCCGGCATGATAGGGTCATTCTATGCGAAAGGAGCGTAAGGTGCATGGCCAAGAAGAAGCGTGTCTTGATCAGAAGCAAGGAACAACGGTCCACATTGGAGATCGCCGAGTTCCTCCGGCAGCTGGCGGACCGGCTTGAACAGAACGAGGTTGTCCTGCTGCGAGGCGACGAGGAGACCAGGTTGGCGGTTCCAGATGAGGCAACTTTCAAGCTGAGAGTCAAGGAAAGCGTCAAGAAGCGCAAGACCAAACACCAGTTAAAACTGACGCTCAGATGGCAGGACGGGGGAAAGAAGAGAGACCTCGTACAACTCGCTTAGTCCCCGCATCCGCGGACAGGAGCGCATGATGACAAGAGATGTGCACCTATACCTATCGCTGATACCGGAAGCGCTGATCGCCTCCATGCTGACGCCAGACGAGTTCGGCGTGTACTACGCTGTAGGTACCTCGAAAAAGGCACACGGCCAAGCGATCTTCTTCGAGGTCGACGCCAACTTCAGACACGACTACTTCCGCATCGACGAGGGGATCCGCCGCTGCGTGCCGCACGAGGACGGAAGCCCCAAGGCCTCCATCTACATCTCCGTCTATCGGGTTCTGGAGCATGTCGCGCTGGGTGCCCTTGGGATGCTTTACCTGGTCACCGCGGACGGACGGGTGCTGGGCTTGGAGGCAGGAGAGGCGCTGCCGCCGGCTCATGAAGGGCTGCACCTCTATCAGGAGATCGCCCCGGTCCACCCCCTTGTGGTCAGCTCACTCGATCCGAAAGCATTCTACGAGCTGATCGTGAAGAGCCCCAGCAGCCTGCTGAGGCTGCCAGCCATCTGCTTTGTTGAGCTGCGCTTGGGCGAGCTCGCGGCCGACCCCCTGCACGGAGCCATAGGTGACCTACCCTATTCACGAACTGGACACCTGAGGCAGTGCCTGACGGCGCTGGCCACAAAGAGCGTCGCGGCCAAGATGGTTAACCGCACTGAGCCGGCCGCGTTCCACTACCGGACGATCAAGAGCGGATTCTTCGTGGGAAACGAGGCATTGCTCCGGTACTTCCCCATGCCCCCGGTTGAGAACCTACGGTCCGAGAACTACCGCTGGTGGCGATCGGCCGAGATGACTTGTAGGGAGCGCCGATAGGATCGTAGGTGAACAAGGAGAGTGTCACGAATGCTGAGAACGGAATCCTGGGCCGCTGTCGCACTCCTAGCGGGCATCCTGTCGGTGGGCGCCGCGGTGTGGCTGTACCGGTGGGTCCTGCGTCAGGATGCCGGGTCCGCTCGGGCTCAAGAGGTCGCATCTTGGATTCGGCAGGGAGCCCGTGCCTACTTGCGCCGGTTGTATCTGGCGCTGACGCTGGTGGCCGTCGCGATGGGCTTCATTATTGCCATCGTCTTCGGCTTCGACATCGAGAACCTGGGAACGGCCGCTGTCAGCATCGACCCGGGGCGTGGGTTTACGATGGCAGTGGCCTTCCTCGCAGGATCTCTTTGCTCGGCGCTAGCGGGGTACATGGGCATGAGCATCGCCGTAGAGGCCAACGTGCGCAGTGCGACGGCGGCCAGAGATAGCCTCAGCAGAGCGTTCAAGGTGGCGTTCTACGCAGGATCGGTCCTGGGCCTGGCGATGGTGGGCCTGGCAGTGGTTGGTATGAGCGTGATCTACCTGCTGACCGCCGATCCTGAGATCATCCTCGGCTTCAGCTTCGGCGCGTCGGCCCTGGCGCTACTGGCGAAAGCCGGCGGCGGCATCTATACCAAGACTGCCGATATCGCGGCCGACCTGGTTGGCAAGATCGAGATAGGCATCCCCGAGGACGACCCCCGAAACCCGGCCGTGGTTGCGGACAACGTGGGCGACAACGTCGGGGACGTCGCGGGAATGGGCGCAGACGTCTTCGACAGCTACGTGGCGAGCACTGTCGCAGCCATGCTCTTGGGGACGTCCATCTTTGCCAGCGACCCGCTGCTGCAGGTGCGACACGTGCTGTTCCCTCTGATGCTGTGCTCGCTGGGCATCGTGGCATCGGTGATCGGCATCCAGTTCGTGCGGGTAGGGGAAGAGGGAAGGCCGAGCCGAGCGCTTAACCGCGGAACCCTAGCTACCTGTGGCATCTTTGCTGTGCTGGCGGCCGGCCTGGTGCTGCTGGGGGGCTACAGCCTGGGCCTGCTTTGGGCGACGCTGGCGGGTCTGGTCACAGGGGTCGTGATCGGCTTCACCTCCGACTACTACACCTCCGATCGTTTCCGGCCGGTGGTGGAAACCGCCCGCGTATCTGGCTCCGGGGCGGCCATCAACATCATCACCGGGTTCAGCTACGGCCTGGTCAGCATCGTGCCATCGATCGTGGGCATCGTGCTTGCAACGCTCCTCTCGTACTACCTAAGCCAGCTGGCCGGAGTCAGCGGCATCTACGGGGTGGGCATCAGCGCCGTGGGGATGCTGTCTGTGGGCGGCATGATTGTCTCCTCCGATGCCTACGGCCCCATCGTGGACAACGCACGGGGCATCGCTGAGATGGCGGGGATGCCGCAAGAGGTCGTCGAGACAACGGATGTGCTCGACGCGGCGGGCAACACGGCCAAGGCCATCACCAAGGGCTTTGCCATCAGCGCCGCCGCCCTCACAGTGCTGGCCCTGTTCGCGGCCTACGCCGAGGTCGTGGGAGCACGGGGTATCGAACTGGTCATCAGCTTGCGGGATCCGATCGTGGTTGCCGGCGTGCTCCTTGGTGCTGTGGCGCCGCCGCTCTTCAGCGCGATGACGATGCTATCCGTGACCAAGAACGCATTCGAGATGATCGAGGAGGTGCGTCGCCAGTTCGCTGAGCGCCCGGGAATCCTGGCCGGAACCGAGGTGCCCGACTATGCGGCGTGCGTCGCGCTCGCCGCGCGGGGCGCGCTCGGATCGCTGGTCGGTCCTGCGTTCCTGGCAGTCGCGCTCCCGCTGCTGGTGGGGTTCATCCTGGGACCGGAGGCGCTCGGTGGTTTTCTTGGGGGCAGCATCTTCACCGGCGTGATCTTCGCGCTGCTGATGTCGAACGCGGGCGGGCTGTGGGACAATGCGAAGAAGTACATCGAGACGGGACAATTCGGTGGCCCCGGCTCCGATGCCCATAGAGCTGGGGTGGTCGGCGACACCGTCGGCGATCCGTTCAAGGACACCGCGGGTCCATCCCTCAACACGCTGATCACAGTGATGTCGCTGGTCGCGTCGCTGTTCGCCCCCATTATCGCGGCGTTTCGCTTGTTCTAGCGCGGGAACGACTGAAGTCGTTTCTACAGTTCGCAGCGAGCGACTGAAGTCGCTACTACGGTACGGGGCGGCTGGAAGTCAGCGTCTGTCCGTGAGAAGGAGGAGTCCGTCCCGTAGTGCTTGCGGTCTAGCGGGCCAGGCAGGGCGGGCAGGGTTTGGGAGACGGGTTCATCATGGACGTCCTTAGGCGACTGCTGACGTACGTACGCCCCTACTGGAGAACCTTGGTCGGGGTCAGCGCACTCCTCCTGATGCGCACCGGACTTAGTCTCCTGCCACCGCTTGTTCAGAGAGAGGTGGTGGATCGGATCATCGCAGACCGCGATCCGTCGGGTCTGCTCACGCTGATAGCCATCTTGATTGCGATCCATGCCTTGGCCCGTGCGGTCGATTTCGGCGAGATGTACTTCCGGCACGTCCTGGGGGAACGCTTCATCTTCGACCTGCGCGTCTGTCTGTACGACCACGTGCAGCG
>JASFVG010000121.1:0-11176 GCA_050049955.1 Anaerolineae bacterium
CAACCAGCGTGTGGCCCTCCACGTCATCAATTACCTGGGCATAGATGTGTTCCAGGCTGCGGAAGACGTTCAGGCGCGGTCGCTCGCGTGAGCCAGAGACCTTCCTCCGAATGCGCCTGTGTCGTCTGTGACGAGCCGCTTGACGATCCGATTCTGGCATATCTCACCTACACACTCTCAGTCAACTAGTACGTGCCGGCACCAATCTTGCCAGCCTTGCCCGCCTTGCGCGGAACGTGCTCACCAAGATAGCGGACGCCCTTACCCTGATAAGGTTCTGGGGGGCGCCAGGCGCGTATCTCCGCTGCTACCTGCCCGACGACGTCCTTCCTGATGCCCTTCACCGTGATGAGCTTCTTGCGGGGCTGAACGTCGAACTCAATATCCTGGGGCGGCGTGATCCGCAACGGATGGGAAAAGCCCAGCTGAAGATCCAGCGAACCATCCTCCTGCTTCTCCACGCGGTAGCCAACACCGCGGATCTCAAGCACCTTCTCAAAGCCGTCGGTGACGCCAACCACCATGTTGTTCAGCAGGGACCGCGTCAATCCGTGCAGCTCCCGATGCCGCCTCTGGTCCGTCGGACGTCGCACGTGCAACACGCTGTCCTCGAGCACGATCTCAATGTCCGGGTGAAACTCGCGGGAATCCGTCCCTTTCGGTCCCGTCACCGTCACCTCACCACCCTGGATATCGACCTTGACCCCTTCAGGCACGGGTATAGGCATTCTTCCCACTCGTGACATTCTATGTCCTCCCGCTCCGACCTACCAAACGTAGCACAGCACCTCACCGCCGATGCCGAGACTGCGAGCACGCCGCCCTGTCATCACGCCCTTTGAGGTGGTCACGATAGCGATGCCCATACCGCTTTTCACCCAGGGAATCTCGCCAGCCCCCCGGTAGATGCGCTGGCCGGGCCGACTGACGCGCTTCAACTCCCTGATGACCGGATGCCGCTCCTTCCTCGCCCCGACGTACTTCATGTCGATCGTCAGGTTCGGCTGCGGATGGTCGTCTGTCACCTGATAGTTCTCGATGTACCCTTCGTCTCTGAGGATCTCGGCGATCGCCACCTTCACTTTGGAGGAAGGCATCGTGACACTCGTATAACCCGCCATAAGGGCATTGCGGATTCGCGTCAGCATATCAGCAATTGGATCAGTCATCGTCATTGGATAAGTTCTCCCCGCGGCAAGCTCTCGAGACGCCGCTCCGTACTACCAGCTCGCTTTCCTCACACCGGGTATCTCGCCCCGAAGGGCTAGTTCGCGGAAGCAGATACGGCAAAGCTGAAAGCGGCGCATATAGCCCCGCGGTCGCCCACAACGCCTGCAGCGATTCACCTGACTCACCCTGTACTTGCGATCCTTCTCCCGCTCCATCAAGCACTTTCTTGCCATGCTCACTCCTCTTTGCTGCTACCTGCTACTGACTCGACCGCCGGAACGGCATCCCAAGCAGATCTAGAAGCCTTCGACCTTCCTCATCCGTATCCGCGGTAGTGACAAGAACGATCTCCATGCCGCGTATCTTGTCGACGGAATCATAATCGATCTCGGGAAACACCAGCTGCTCCGTCAGGCCAACGGTGTAGTTCCCCCGCCCATCCAGCTTATCCTTGACGCCCCGGAAGTCACGCTGACGAGCGAGTGCTACATTGCAGAGCCGATCCACGAAAGCCCACATCCGACTACCCCGCAGGGTGACCTTGACGCCAATTGGGTCACCCTCGCGGATCTTGAAGGCCGAGATAGACCGCTTCGCCCGCGTGACCACTGGCCGTTGTCCGGTGATCGTCGTGATGTCCTGCACAGCATGGTCCAATGCTCTGGGATTGTCGGTGCCTTCGCCAACGCCAACGTTGACGACCACCTTCTGCAGGCGAGGAACCTCCATGATGTTCTCGTACTCGAACTCCTCCATCATTCTGGGCCGAACGTCCTCGCGATAAAGCTTCTGCAACCGCTGCATATGTCTCCACCTCTCTACGTGGTAATCATCTCCCCACACTGCTTGCACACACGCACCTTGCGCTCTCCGTCCTGCCCAAAGCCGACGCGGGTACGCTCATTGCAGTGGGGGCAGACGAGCATGACATTGGAACTATGAATGGCAGCCTCAAACTCAATGATTCCAGGTTGGACCTCGCGCCGCCCCGCGCGCATCGGGCGCTGATGCTTCTTCACGATGTTAACCCCAGTGACAATCACGCGATCCTTGGAGGGGACACGCTTCACCGTGCCCCGCAGTCCACGATCATTCCCCGAGATGACCTCTACAGTGTCGCCCTTCTTGATTCGGTTCACTCTACCACCTCACAACCGGCTCTCTCGACTACACTACCTCAGGAGCGAGCGAAACGATCTTCATAAACCCCTTCTCCCGCAACTCACGGGCGACGGGTCCAAAGATGCGTGTCCCAAGTGGATTGTAGCTCGCCCCCTCTAGAACAACTGCCGCGTTGTCGTCGAAGCGAATGCTGGACCCATCGGGGCGCCGATGCTCCTTGGCCGTCCGTACGATCACCGCACGCACGATCTCGCCCTTTCCAACCTGGGATCGCGCCACGGCGCTCCTGACACTGGCGACGACGATGTCCCCAACCCCACCATACCTTCGTGCTGACCCACCGGTTACGCGAATCACGTTGAGATCCCGAACGCCACTATTGTCGGCAGCTCGAATCTGGCTCTCCTGCTGAATCATTGCCCCACCTCCGATATGGCAGAGCGCTCCAGAATCTCCTTGAGGCGCCATCGCTTCTCGCGGCTGAGCGGACGGCATTCCACGATCAGAACCTTGTCACCGGCTCTGCAGCTGTTCTTTTCGTCGTGCACCTTGTACTTCTTCCGCAACCGCATGACCTTCTCATACATAGGATGACGCGCTAGACGCTCGACACGCACCACTGCCGTCTTGTCCATCTTCGCGCTCAGGACGGTTCCCACCAGCTCCTTAGGCTGTCCTCTCACCGGGCCTCCTCCGCCATCTCGGCAATCAACTCTCGCTCTCGGAGAATCGTCTTCATCCGCGCGATGTCTCGCTTGACCCGCTTGATCTGGTTGTGATCCTCCAAACGCCCCAGACTCAGCTGTCTGCGCAGCGTGAAGAGCTCCCGGGCTGCCTCCTCGAGTCGATGTTCGATCTCGTTGTTGTTCCAATCTCGGATCTCTCGTGCATCCACCATCTATGACTCCCCACCCGAAACATCCTCGCGCTTCACAAACTGGCAATCAATGGGCAACTTATGCGTGGCGAGACGGAATGCCTCACGCGCCAAATCCTCGGACACACCGCTGAGCTCGAATAGGATTCGCCCAGGCTTCACGACGGCCACCCAGTGATCGACGTCACCCTTCCCCTTGCCCATCCGGGTCTCTGCCGGCTTAACGGTAACCGGCTTGTCGGGGAAGATCCGAATCCAGTACTTCCCACGGCGCCGCACATGTCGCACAATCGACGTACGGGCAGACTCGATCTGCCGCGCTGTGATCCAGGCTGGCTCCAGGGCTTGCAGCCCGTAGGCGCCAAACGCGACCTTGTTGCCCCGCGTGGCCTTGCCCTTCATGCGACCCCGAAACTGCTTCCGATACTTAACGCGCTTTGGCATCAACATCGTCCCAACTCCCAATAGATCGTGATCTGGTCCGCGACACCCACTAAACGACGAAGGGTTGCTCCTCTGCCTCTTCCTCAGACAGGATCTCGCCCTTGTAGACCCACACCTTGACCCCAATGTTCCCATAGGTTGTGCGAGCCTCATCCCGGGCGAATTCTATGTTCGCACGCAGGGTCTGCAGCGGGACTTGGCCTTCGTGGCGCCACTCGCGGCGAGCCATCTGAGACCCAGACAGACGCCCCTTGCACTCAACCTTGATACCCTCTGCACCAGCGTCCATCGCCGACCTCACCGCCCGTTGCATGGCACGGCCGTGGTAGATTCGCCTCTCCAACTGAGAAGCGATGTTGTTGGCCACCAGCTTGGCATCCAATTCGGGCTGCTCCACCTCTTGCACATCGACAGAAGCGCGCTTACCGGTCAAGTCCTCCAAGTCGTTCCTGAGCTGCTTGACGTTGGCTCCCCGGCGCCCGATGATAATACCAGGCTTGGCCGTCCACAGCGTGATTGCCATCTGATTGGGGAAACGCTCGATCTCGATCCGGGACACAGCCGCTCGCCTGGTCGCGGTGTCCTCAATGTGATTCCGGACCTGAAGATCCTCGTGCAGTAGGTCAGCGTACTCGTCGCCCTCTGCGTACCAGCGTGACTTCCAATCTCGGATGACGCCGATCCTGAACCCGTAGGGATGAACTTTGCGCCCCAAATTCCCCTCCTTACTCTCTTTCTTCCAGCACAACGGTGATATGACAAGAACGCTTGCGGATCAGGCTCGCGCGGCCGCGCGCGCCATAGCGGCGTCGCCGCCCTTTTCCAGGCATCACGCCCGGCCCTCCATCAGCCACGATCTTGGCTACATACAGCTCATCGCGCGGAATCCCAAAGTTCTCTTCTGCGTTCGCTACGGCAGAGTTGATCACCTTCATCACAGGCCGCGCCGCCGCGTGAGGCAGGAAGTTGAGCACGTTCAGCGCCTCATCGACGTCTAGACCGCGAAGCTGATCAATCACTCGGCGGACCTTCCGCGGTGAGATGTGAATATGCTTCGCCCGGGCGACTACTTCCGTACCCATGTCGGCCTAATCCCTCCGCTTCTTCATGACTCGGCCCTTCTTCTCCGTCCTCCGATGTCCCCGGAAGGTACGTGTAGGCGCGAATTCTCCCAGCTTGTGCCCCACCATGTCCTCGGTGATATAGGTTGGCACGTGTCTACGTCCATCATGGACGGCAATCGTGTGCCCAACCATCTGGGGGTAGACCGTGGAGGACCGGGACCAGGTTCGAATGACCCGCTTCTCTCCCCGCCGGTTCATCTCCTCCACTTTCTCCAGGAGTTTCGCACTTACATATGGATATCGTGCCATTCCAGTCTCTCCTTAAGGCTTGGCGCCCAAAAACCTATCTGCGGCGCTTACCGCGTCGACGTACGATGTACTTGTCGGATGGCTTGCTCCGACTGCGCGTCCTCTTGCCCATCGTCTTCTGGCCCCACGGTGTCTTGGGACTTGGCATACCGATCGACGTGCGACCCTCGCCTCCGCCATGCGGGTGATCGCGGGGTGACATCACAGATCCGCGAACCGTCGGCCGTACGCCCCGCCAGCGCTTACGACCGGCTTTGCCCAGCTTGATGTTGCCGTGTTCGACGTTGCCCACCTGACCAATCGTCGCCATACAGTTGCGCTGGAAAAGGCGGATCTCACCGCTGGGAAGGCGCAGGGTCACGTACCTTCCTTCCTTGGCGATGACCTGCGCCGAGGTGCCCGCTGATCGCGCAATCTGGCCACCCTTCCCTGGCGTCAACTCGATGTTGTGCACCATCGTGCCGGTCGGAATACGCTCCAGCGGAAGGGCATTACCCAGGTCGATCTCAGCCTTTCTACCACTCATCACCTGGTCGCCAACGTGCAGACCCAAAGGTGCGATGATGTAGCGCTTCTCGCCATCCTTGTAGACCAACAGAGCAATACGGGCCGATCGGTTCGGATCGTACTCGATGCTATCCACCCGGGCGGGAACATCCGTCTTGTCACGCTTGAAGTCAATCAGCCTGTACTTCCGCTTGTGCCCCCCGCCCCGATGACGCACCGTGATTCTCCCGTGTACGTTGCGACCACCGTGCTTGCGCAAAGGGCGCAGCAGGCTGCGCTCGGGCTCTATGCGCGTGATTTCGTCAAAGGTCGGATCGGTTCGCCCTCGCTGACCAGGCGACGTCGGGTTGTATACTTTGACTGCCATGCTAGACCGCTCCCTCAAACACGTCGATTCGTTGACCAGCGGCGACAGTGACCACCGCCCTCTTCCAGGGACCACGGTACGAGCGCCATCCCCGCTTGGCCGGCACGATCGACGTATTCACCTTCGTCACCTCAACTTCAAAGATGGCCTCGACGGCCCGCCCAATCTCGATCTTGTTGGCGCGTGGATGCACTTCGAAGGCATACTTCCCGAACTCCGACGCCTGATACCGAGTCTTCTCAGTGTCAATCGGCCGGATGATGATCTCGTAGGGATTCATAGCTTACCTACCCCAGGATTCGCTCAATAACCTGCAGCGAGTCTATCGGCATCAGGATCTTGTCGTGCGACAACAGATCGCGCACATTGAGATAGTTCGCGTTCAGCACCTTCACGTTCTCCAGGTTCCGAACCGATCGCTCCACAACCTCGTTCCGCTCCGGCAGCACCAGCAGCGTGCTCCCGGCTATGCCCAAGCTCCCTAGCACGGCGATCATCGCCTTCGTCCTCGGGACCTCGATATCGAGCGCATCCACGACGACGATCTGGTCCTCCCTCGCCTTGACGGATAGCGCTGCCCTCAGAGCGGCCCGTCGCATCTTGCGCGGCATCTTCTTAGAGTAGTCGCGGGGTCGGGGCCCGTGCGCCACCGCGCCACCGACGAACAGGTTGGCACTGCGGCTGCCGTGCCGCGCGTGCCCCGTGCCCTTCTGTCGGTACCACTTGCGGGTGGTCCGATTCACCTCGCTGCGCGTCTGGGTCTTGTGCGTTCCTGCCCGAGCGTTCGCCCTCTGGCGCTCGAAGGCCTGATGCATCAGCGGCACATTCACAGGCGCTTCAAAGATGTCAGCACGCAACTCGACATCACCAGCCTTCTTGCCCTTCACCGTGTACATAGGAATCACCATCGTGAACCTCGCCTCTACTCGCCGCGCGCCCTGACTAGCTCACGCGACTTCCGCGCTCGCCGGATCTCCAAGAGGCCTCCTCTGGCGCCGGGAACTCCGCCGTGGACCGCCAGAAGGTTGCGCTCAGGGTCCACCATCTCAACGCGCAGGTTGTGGACCGTCACCCGCTCATTTCCCATGCGACCCGCCATGCGCTGGCCCTTCCAGACCTTGGACGTGCCGGTCGTTCCACCAATGGACCCGGGCGCACGATGTCTGTCCGACTGCCCGTGCGTCTTAGGTCCTCCGCGGAAGCCATAGCGCTTGACGCCGCCGGTGAAACCACGCCCCTTTGATTTACCCGCGATGTCTACGCGATCGCCCACCTGAAACACATCGACCGTGATCGACTGTCCCGGTTCGACCTCGTCATCCTCGCGCAGTGGCATCTCTCGCAAGTATCGCAAGGAAGGCAAGTCGTTGCGATCCAGATGGCCTTTCTCACCGCCCGACAGCTTCCGCCTGTCAACTTCCTCAAAGCCCACCTGGGCGGCGCGATAGCCATCGCGCTCAAGGGTCTTCACCTGAGTAACGTAGCAGGGCCCCGCCTCGATGATCGTCACCGAGACAGCCTCGCCTTGCTCGTTGAATATCTGCGTCATACCAACTTTCTTGCCTAGTATTGCCTTCACGATACTGCCTTCCTGTCGGTCAACTACCAACCTATGCCTGCCGCAGCCCCCGAGACCCGGCGCGAGACGCTTGTTCTCAGAGCGTTTGGGCAAGAAGGGCTGGTAGCCAGACGTGGCACCAGCCCGTCCTGGGCAGTACAACCCTGGAGGAGGGATTATCGCCGTTCCCTCCTCCATTGCCATCCGCCCCGTCCCAACTCCCCTCTATAGCTTGATCTCGATGTCCACACCGGCCGGCAGGTTAAGTCGCATCAGCGAATCGATTGTCTTCTCATCGGGATCGATTACATCGATCAACCGCTTGTGCGTGCGGATCTCGAAATGCTCGTGCGAATCCTTGTGGACGAAAGTTGACCGCCGCACAGTGAAACGCTCGAGCTTGGTCGGCAGGGGCACAGGCCCCGCCACCCTCGCTCCCGTACGCTCAGCAGTCTCGACAATGCGCTTTGCGGACTCATCGAGCACGCGGTGGTCGTACGCCTTCAACCGGATGCGTATCTTCTCCTGCGTTGCCATGCTCAAGCCTAGTCCAGCAAGTCCGTAACGACGCCCGCGCCAACGGTCAGACCACCCTCGCGGATGGCAAACCGGAACCCCTCCTCCACGGCGACCGGATCGATCAGGTCGACTTGCAGGTTGACCCTATCGCCAGGCATCACCATCTCGACACCCTCTGGCAGCGCGATCTCTCCCGTCACGTCCAGCGTTCGGATGTAGAACTGGGGGCGATAGCCGGTGAAGAAGGCCTTGTGGCGTCCACCCTCATCCCTGGTGAGCACGTAGACCTCGCTCATGAAGCTCTTATGTGGCTCGATGCTGCCCGGAAGCGCAACCACCTGACCCCGCTGCACCTCATCCCGATCCACGCCACGAAGCAGGAGACCCGCGTTGTCTCCGGCGATGACGCTCTCGAGCTTCTTGTGGAACATCTCCATGTCGGTGACGACCGTCTTGAGCGGTTCATCGCTCAGACCGACGACCTCTACTGGGGTCATAGGCTTCATCGAGCCACGCGTGGCGCGCCCGGTGACGACCGTGCCGCGGCCCTTGATTGAGAAAATGTCCTCAATGGGCATCAAGAACGGCTTGTCCTCGTCACGCTCCGGCGTCGGGATGTACTCGTCGACCGCGTGCATCAGCTCCCAGATGCACTCGTATTCCGGCGCATCGGGGTCCTCACTCTCACTCTGGAGCGCATCCAGAGCGCTTCCGCGGACGATCGGGATGTCGTCCCCAGGGAAGCCGTAGCCGTCGAGCAGCTCTCGCGTCTCGAGCTCAACCAACTCGAGCAGTTCCGGATCGTCCATCAGGTCAGCCTTGTTGAGGAAGACCACGATGGCGGGCACATCCACCTGGCGCGCCAGCAGCACGTGCTCTCGCGTCTGCGGCATCGGCCCGTCCGCGGCAGAGATCACGAGAATCGACCCATCCATCTGCGCCGCACCGGTGATCATGTTCTTGATGTAGTCACGGTGACCGGGGCAGTCGATGTGGGCGTAGTGCCGGTTGTCCGTCTCGTACTCCACGTGGGCAATCGCCACCGTGAGGATCTTCGTTGCGTCGCGTCGGAACATCTTCGCGTCGGCCTTAGCGACCTCGTCGTAGGCCTTGAAGTTGGCAAGCCCCTTGAGGCCCAGCACCTTCGTAATGGCCGCCGTCAGCGTTGTCTTGCCGTGATCGATATGCCCGATGGTTCCCACGTTCACGTGGGGCTTATCCCGGGTAAATACCTCTTTTGCCATTTCTCACTCCTTTCGGATGCCTAAGTAGCCTTGCTTACCAGCCTCCGCCGTCAATAATAGCGTCCATTCGCTGCTGATCCACTTCTGCGTAGCGATCGAATTCCATAGTGAACATTCCCCGCCCCTGCGTCAGGCTGCGCAGCTGCGTGGCATACCCGAACATCTTCGCCAACGGGACAAAGGCACGAATCGCCCTGGCCTCACCCGCTCGGGAGGCCATATTCCTTATCTCGGCCCCTCGGGCATTCAGATCCGACATCACGTCGCCCGTGTACGTCTCCGGCGTCACCACCTCCAGATCCATCAGCGGCTCGAGGAGCACCGGCTTCGCTCTCTCCAAGGCCGCGTTGAAGGCCTCAGTGCCAGCCACCTTGAAGGCCAACTCCGACGCCGTCTCTTCTACAGCCCTAACATCGACCAGACGAACGTTCACATCCACCAACTTGTAGCCAACGAGCACACCGCTTTCCATGGCTTCCTGACAACCCTGCTGCACCGCATCCACGAACCTACTGGCTAGCGCCTCACTCGATAGACGACTCTCGAATCGAAAGCCCTCACCTCCAGGCAGGGGACCGACCTCCAACCTAACCTGCGCGAAGTGCGCTCGTCCGCCTGTCTCCCGGTCGAACAGCCCCGTCCCTTCAGCCCGTTCCGTGACGGTCTCACGGTAGCTGACGCGCGGCCGACTGATGCGTCCTTCGACACCGAATTCCCGCTTGAGCCGCTCTGCCAGGATCTCCAGATGGAGCTCACCCATTCCGGCGATCAGCGTCTGCCCAGTATCTGGATCGGTAGTTACAATAAACGTTGGATCCTCTTCAGCCAGCCGCCGGAGGCCCTCGGCTAGCCGTTCCTCATCTACTGCAGACTTCGGCTCGACAGCAACTGAGATAACGGGCTCCGGAAATGAAATCGCCTCGAGTACGATCAGCGCACTTGGGTCGCACAGCGTCTCGCCGGTGAAGGTATGCTTCAGCCCCAGCGTCGCGCCGATATCCCCTGCACGCAGACTCTCCACCTCCTCGCGATGGTCGGCGAACATCCGGAGCAGCCTGCCAACGCGCTCCTTGCGCTCCTTCACCGCGTTCATGACGCGCGCCCCAACCCTCATCTCGCCAGAGTAGACCCGAAAATACGCTAGCCGGCCTACATAGGGGTCAGTGGCGATCTTGAACACCAGCGCCGCCAGTGGCGCCCCTTCGTCCGCTGGTCGCATCTCGACCTTGTCCGTGTAGGGATTGTAGCCTTCGACAGGGGGCACGTCGTTGGGGGAGGGCAGATAGTCCACCACCGCATCCAGCAGGGGCTGAATGCCTTTGTTCCGCAGGGCAGTCCCACACAACACTGGCTGCAATTTCCCCGAGAGCGTCGCTCGCCGGAGCGCCTTTCTCAGTTGGGCAGCCGGTATCTCCTCACCCTCCAGATAGCGTAGCGTCAGATCATCGTCGGTCTCTACAATCCGCTCTACCGCCTGCTCCCTTGCCCGCTGGGCAGCCCCGGCAACCTCAGATGGGATATCCACGGTCTCGGGTCTGGCGCCCAATTCGTCCGACCAGACAATCCCCTGCATCTCCAGGAGATCCACGACGCCTCGGAAAGCCTCCTCGCGCCCGATGGGCCACTGGATCGCGACCGGGTTGGCGACCAGCCTCTCCCGGATGGTATCCAGGGCACGGGAGAAATCGGCGCCCAGGCGATCCATCTTGTTGATGAACGCCACCAGTGGAACGCCGAATCCCTGAGCCTGCCGCCACACAGTCTCGGACTGGGGTTCCACGCCGGCCATAGCGTCAAAAACCACCACACCCCCGTCCAACACCCGCAGGCTGCGCTGGACCTCCGCAGTGAAGTCGATGTGCCCGGGCGTGTCGACGATATTGATCTGGTGGTCTTTCCAGAAGCAGGTTACCGCGGCAGCCGTGATCGTGATGCCGCGCTCCCGCTCTTGAGCCATCCAGTCAGTGACCGTAGTACCATCGTCCACGCTGCCCA
>JASFVG010000122.1:0-11172 GCA_050049955.1 Anaerolineae bacterium
CCGGCCCCATGCGAGGACGTTTGTCGGCGGCACCGCGTCGACGATGCTACGGCGATATGTGTGCTGAAGCGCTTTGCTGGCGAGGAGGATCTGGAGCAGGAACTCCCGTACCTACCGGATGTTGCGCCTGACACAGGACGCCAAGTGGCTGTGATTGGGGCGGGACCGGCGGGGCTGACCGCCGCCTACTACCTAAGGCGGATGGGGCACGGCGTGACAATCCTGGAGGCACACGAGAAAGCCGGCGGCATGCTGCGCTACGGCATCCCGGCCTACCGTCTGCCCGACGAGACTCTCGACGCCGAGATCAAGACCATTACCGACCTGGGGATCGATCTGCGGTGCGGCACGAGGCTGGGCAAGGACGTCCACTTTGAGGGCCTGATGGGCGACTACGACGCTGTGTTCTTGGCCATCGGCGCTCAGCGTTCCAGAATGGTCGACATGCCGGGCGCTGACAGCACGCGTGTCTGGGGCGGCGTTGAGTTGCTGGAGGCCGTTACCCGGGGTCATACGATTACCGTTGGCAGGCGCGTCATCGTTGTCGGCGGGGGAAACACCGCTATCGACGTCTCCCGCACGGTCCGCCGATTCGGCGCCGATGAGATCACGATTCTCTATCGTCGCTCTCGCGCGGAGATGCCGGCGCACGACTTCGAGATCGAGGCGGCGGCCGAAGAGGGCGTCGAGTTCTACTTCCTGGCTAGCCCTGTGGCCTTCGAGGAGATCGAGGATGGCTTGAGAGTGACGAGCATCCGGATGGAGCTGGGCCCGCCAGACGACAGCGGCCGCCGGCGTCCGGTCCCGATAGAGGGCTCCGAATTCGTGCTCGAATGCGATACGGCCGTGATGGCGATAGGCCAGGTCGTGGATCCGTCGTGCGTGGAAGCATGCGCCGTTCAGCTGACCCGCTGGAACACCATCGAGGTCGACGAGCACACGCTAGAGACATCACTTCCGGGCGTCTTCGCGGGTGGCGACGGCGTGACCGGAGCTGACATCGCTGTAAGGGCCGTAGCTGCGGGGCGGCTGGCTGCAGCTAGCATAGATCAGTATATGCGGGGCGAGGAGGTAGTCGGCCTGCCAGAACTGTGGAGTGTGTCGATGGGAGCCCTGGATGAGGTGCCCGAGGCGCGCTTCGAAGGCATAGAGAAGATCGATCGTCACACGCAGCCGGAGTTGGGTATGGCTGAGCGTGTCTGCACGTTCAAAGAGGTCGAACTGTGTTTCTCCGAGCAGGCCGCTGTTGATGAGGCCGCGCGATGTCTGTCGTGCAACTGTGAAGCGCTTGACGACTGTCAGCTTCGAGAGTACGCGATCGAGTATGGTGCAGGTCCCGAACGGTTCGTCGGCAAGAAGCGCGAGTACACGCTGGATGACTCGCACGCTGACCTGGAGTACGAGTCGGGCAAGTGCATCCTATGCGGTCAATGCGTCCATATCTGCCGTGATGTGAAGAAGCTGGAGGTATTCACCCTGTCCTACCGGGGTCTCGAGGCGCGAGTAACACCTTACCTGGGGCTACCTCTGGGAGAGACGGTCTGCGACGGCTGTCTCAAGTGCGTGGACGTCTGTCCGACGGGTGCTCTACTCGGGTGTGACAAGGTTGCTGGGGCGCCTGCAATGGAAGCCGAGATGGCCCTTGAGACCTAGCCTCCCGTGACCTCGGGGTGGGTAACGTAGTCGAGCGCCGGTCGCCAAGGGCGCCGCCCGAACGCGGGCGGCGCCCTGCTTCAACTGGTCAAGCCCCGAAAGCTCGCCGCAGCAATCGGATCTCATCCATGCCCACGAGAAGTGCCAAGCCGCCATAGACCACGATACCGCCTATCCCAGCGCTAACAACCAATAGTAGCTCACCGAGGGTCCCCGGCGGGACAAGCGTGGACATCCCCAGCTTGATCAGGTGGACGGTCAGGCCCATCAACCCCGAAAGCAGCGTCGCTGTCAACACCGTCGTTCCGACACCGTGTGTGCCCAAGCCGCCCGCTCTTCTCTGCATCAGGTACAGCATGACGAGGGCGTGAGCTGCCCACTTGAGAGAGTTGGCCAGTATCAGTCCGTTCAGGGTGAGCGGGACGAACAGCGTCGGGGCCAGCGCCAGCACAACATATAGGATGACCGTGGCCACACCAACCAGCGCCGGCGTCCAGGTGTCCTGACGAGCGTAGAAGGAGAAGATCAGAGGCTGATCCACCGCGGCGAAGACCAAACCCAGTAGGTGGAACCGGAGTGCAGACACTGTTGCCTCAGTGTGAAGGACGGTGAACTGCCCGTGTTCAAGGACCAACTTGACGATGGGGGTGGCGAGCACCCACAGTCCGATCGTCGCCGGCACGGTAAGTGCCAAGACCATCCGCAGCCCTTGGGCGAGGGTGGTCCTGAACTCGTCACCTTGCCCGTCGTCCGTTTGGCGAGACAGCGTAGGTAGGATCGCAATCGACACAGCGGTGCCGATGAGCCCCAGGGGAAACTGGATAATGGTGGCCGAGTAGGTCATCCAGGCAATCGAGTCGGGGCCTGTGTGCGAGGCTAGCCGATAGCTTAGCAGTTCTGCCAGCTTGTCCACGCCCAGTCCGGCGAGGATCGGTAGATACAGAGTGCCGATACGGCGCAGAGCGGGGTGGTGGAAGTTGAGGACAAGACCTACTTGGGCGTCACGTAGGCCGGGCAGCTGCAACACCACCTGAAGAAACGACCCGACCAGCAGGCCCACCGCCATACTGTAGACCCCCCATACCCTGCCCAGAGCGAGGGCGACAATCACCAGCGCCAGGTTGAAGGCGGCCGCGGTGACCGCGGGCAGTGTGAATCGTCTGAGAGCGTAAAGAGCACCTGAGAGCACGCTGGCCAGGCTCAGGAACAGGACCCCCGGCAACATGAGGCGCAGCAGTCGGGTAGCCAGCTCCTGGTCAGATGACGGCAAGCCGCCGGCCGTGAGCTGGACCAACTGCGGTGTCAGGAGCTCACCGAGCAGTACGAAGGCACTCACTACGGCCGTTACCACACCTAGTAGCAGGCTAAGCAGGCGCCACAGCTCGGCTCGTCGCTCAGGGGCGGCATAGTCCGAGAGGACGGGGATCAAAGCGGAGTTGATCATGCCACCCACGACGAGCGCGTAGATGATCTTGGGGAGCGCCATAGCCGTGTCCAGCGCGCTCACGTGGCCGCCTGCACCGAACAGGTTTGCCTTGACGACCTCGCGTGCCAGTCCGAGCACGCGGCTGATCACGTTTCCCGCAGCGACAATCCCAGCCGCCTGAGCGACCTCTACGCCTTGCCGCGAGTATACGTTTCCCTCTCCGCTCACGCTATGCCCCCATTGCAGCATCGTCACTACGGGTCTCGATGACCGTGGTACGGCCGGCAGCCGAGGTCCTGGGAGAATCGTCGGATTCTACCGTGATTCCATCCGGCCCACAAACCTGCCCGAGCTGGACCGGCCGGCGGGCCCTGAGCTGACGGCAGTTTTCGCAGTCGGTTTGCTCCTCTCCCGCCGCGTGGGCGGTCGATTGGCACAGTGGTAACCCTGCGTGGTACGACTGTGACGGCTATCTTGCACTCAGAGTCCGCGCCTTGCACGGGATGGAGAATCGTGGTAGAATCGTAGAGTCGTGTAGACATGTATAGTCAAGGAGGACGTGGTGCCGCTGAGCAAGAGCGAGAAGCAGGCGATAATCGAAGAGTACAGTCGGTCACCAGAGGACACCGGGTCACCGGAAGTCCAGGTTGCGTTGCTTACAAATCGCATCAGTCAGTTGACAGAGCATCTGAAGGAGCACAAGCACGACGAGCACTCCCGCCGGGGACTTATCAAGATGGTCGGCCGGCGGCGGCGACACCTGACGTACCTAAGTCGCCAGAGCCCCGATCGCTACAAGGAGATCATAAAGCGACTTGGTCTGCGGAGATAGCGTAGGGCAGCAGGCGTGGTGCGGTTCACCACGAATTGGCGTAGACAGTGGAGCGGCCTAGACGAGTAGATCTGAGCGAATTCGCTCATCTACTCGTTTTGTGCGTATGATGGTTGAGACTAGGTGCAGGGCCAGGAATTGGGGGGTGGAGCGTAGCGTGGGGCGGACGGCTACGAGGCAGCCCCCAGTCCCTGATATCCTGTGTCTGGTCGTAGACACGGAGGTGTTTCGATGAGTAGCCATACCTTTACCGCTGAGTTGGGCGGCCAGGTCATCACGCTGGAGACTGGCAAGCTAGCCCAGCAGGCGGGTGGAGCAGTGATCGTCACGTCGGGCGACACGAAGTTGCTGGTAACGGCAACGATGTCCGGGAGGGTGCGCGAGGGAATCAGCTTCTTCCCGCTCACCGTTGACTTCGAGGAGCGGCTGTACGCGGCGGGCCGCATCCCTGGTTCGTTCTTCCGCCGCGAAGGAAGACCGCCGGAATCAGCTACGCTGATTGCCCGGCTGACCGACCGGCCGATTCGTCCCCTATTCCCAAAGAAGATGCGGAATGACGTGCAGGTCATCATCCTGCCACTTTCGCAGGATGAAGAGCACCAATCCGATGTGCTGTCGATTGTAGGCGCATCCGCTGCCCTGACTATCTCCGATGTTCCCTTCAATGGTCCGATCGGGGCAACTCACGTGGGATACGTCGACGGCGAATTGGTCATCAACCCGACGCTCTCTCAGATGGAGGATAGCGCGCTCGACCTGACTATGGCAGGCAGTGGCGAGGCTCTGTTGATGGTTGAGGCAGCCGCCAATGAAGTTGGGGAGAAGGTCCTCGTGGATGCGTTGCGTATGGGCTACGACGCCATGCAGGACACGATTCGCGCGCAGCGGGAGATGCGCGACGCGGTCGGGAAGCCGAAGCGTGAGTACACACTCCACGGCGTGGTTCCGGACGAGCTGGTTGAGATCGTGCGCGGGCAGGCGAGTGCCAGGATCGAGCAGGCCGTATACGGAGCCGAGACCAAGCACGATCGCGACGAGGGCGTGCGTGCCCTCCAGGAACAGATGGTGGAGCGCCTACAGGAGGAGTGGGACGAGAGGCTGGTTGTAGAAGCCATCGACAACGTTATGCGTGAGATCATCCGTCGTCGTACCATCAACGAGGGTATCCGCGCCGATGGGCGGAGGACCGATGAGCTACGCTCCCTTTCGGCTGAGGTTGGGCTCCTACCCCGAGTTCACGGGTCTGGGTTATTCTCGCGGGGCGAGACTCAGGTACTGTCGGTCACGACTATGGGCACGCCTCGGGAAGAACAGATGATTGACGACCTCTCGCCCAACGAGAAGAAGCGCTATATGCATCATTACAACTTCCCTCCATACTCGACAGGTGAGGTGTGGCCTCTCCGCGGACCCAAACGTCGTGAGATTGGTCACGGTGCCTTAGGGGAACGGGCTCTGCTACCCGTGCTACCGAGCGAGGACGATTTCGCCTATACATTGCGTGTAGTGAGTGACGTCCTCAGCTCCAATGGGTCGACATCGATGGCCAGTGTCTGCGGTAGCACACTGTCCCTGATGGACGCGGGAGTCCCAATCAAAGCGCCTGTTGCTGGCATCGCGATGGGCCTTATGATGGAAGATAGTCGCTACCAGATTCTCACGGACATTCAGGGTCTGGAGGATCACATTGGCGACATGGACTTCAAGGTCGCAGGCACGCGAGACGGTGTTACTGCTCTCCAAATGGACATCAAGCTGGGGGGCATCTCCTTCGAGCTCATGGAGGAGGCGTTGGGGCAGGCCCGCGACGCGCGACTGCAGATCCTCGACGTTATGCAGGCCACCATTGCTGAGCCGCGTGCGGAGTTCTCTCCGTATGCCCCGCGGATGACCATTATGCACGTGCCTACTGATAAGCTGGGCGCGGTGATTGGATCGGGTGGGCAGACCGTACGGTCCATCGAAGATGAGTGCGACGTCAGCGTCGACATTGAGGATGATGGCACCATCTATATTGCGGCTACCAGCGGTCCCTGCGCCGAGAAGGCGCAGGCAATGATTGAGGCTCTGACCGAGGAAGCTGAGGTTGGCCAGATATACACGGGCCGCGTCCGGCGCATAGCCGATTTCGGGGCCTTTGTCGAGATCCTGCCGGGCACTGACGGTATGGTGCATATCTCTCAGATTTCTGATGCGTTCGTCGATAGCGTTGAGGATGTCGTGAAGGTCGGTGACGAGATCATGGTGATGGTCACCAACATCGATCGCGAAGGCAAGATCCGCCTGTCGCGGCAGGCCGTTCTAGAGGGCTGGACCTTGGACGAGGCCCGCGCGAACGACAAGCCCAGCAAGCCTAGCCGGGGGCGACGCCGGCGATAGACGCCGGGAGCTAGCGGCTATGTCGAACTGGCTGCTGTGCCTTTTCGATCGAGCCAAGGTTGGCGGGCCATTCGTGGGTGGCCCCCCGGTGGTACGCGTTGGGATACGGGGGCTGCTGTTGTGACAAGAAGACACATATGGAAGAGATGACGGCAGAACGAGAAACCGAGTCGGCAGGCGTTGAGGGTTGGAGAGACGTCAGTGCTGAGGGAGAAACGCCCCTTTCGGTAGACCCAGTGCTTGCCGGCGAACTGACGCCAGACCGGGCCGGTTCGGGTGCCCTCAGGTGGCTCTTGCAGGCGGTGCGCGAGATTGGTGAAACCGTCGTTCCGGCGGTCATCATTGCGCTGTTCATCAATCTGTTCCTGGCTCAGGCGACGCAAGTGCTAGGACAGAGTATGGAGCCGACCCTGCATAGCTCCCAGAGAGTCGTGATTGAGAAGGTGTCTTACCGATTGCATGGCCCGCGTAGGGGCGATATTGTCGTCATCGACTCCGAGGACCAGTCAGAGATGCTGATCAAGCGTGTTGTCGGCCTGCCCGGCGAGACCATCGAGGTGGACAATGGGCGTGTCAGCATCGATGGCGAACCTCTGGAGGAAGCTTGGACGCACACGGAGGGCGGGGGGGACTTCGGTCCAAAGACGGTGCCTCCCTTGCACGTCTTCGTGCTCGGTGACAACCGGGGCGCCTCCAACGACTCACGCAACTTCGGCCCGGTTCCGATCGACGACATCGTGGGGCAGGCCTGGCTATCCTACTGGCCGCCGGCGGAGGTTGGCTTCGTCGAGTAGGTTGCTTCGCGAACAAGACAAGGGGCCAGGCATCTGCCTGGCCCTTCGCGTTTGGGACTGAATCGGCTGTGGCTTTTCCCCTCTTACGGACAGTTGGGAGGTGGTCTCGCTGGCGACGACCCGCTTGCCCTTCGACCCGTCGCGGTGGTCTAGCACTGCTGCTGGCGACCTCGTTGCTAGATGAACTCCTTGAGGTTGTGTTTGACGGCGTAGGCAGCGGCTTCGGTCCGGTTGGACAGCGCGAGCTTGCTGAGGATGCTGCTTACGTAGTTCCGCACGGTCCCTTCCCCAAGATAGAGGGCATCAGCGATCTCGCGGTTCGTCTTGCCCTCGGCGACCTGCGCTAGGACGCGCATCTCCTGGTCGGTCAAGTCGGCGAAGGACTCACTGTGCTCCCTCCTCGCCGCGTCGCGCACTCTATCGAACACCCGCTGGGTAAGGGCTGGATCGAGCAGAGCCTCCCCTCTGGCTACCGTCTCCAATGAGCGAATCAGATCCTCGTTGCCGATCTGTTTGAGCACGTAGCCGCATGCTCCCGCTGTGATGGCATCGAACAGCATCTCGTCCTCGGCGTACGACGTCAGCATAATCACCTTCGTGTCGGGGGCCTGCGCGATGATCTGCTCGCAGGCGTCAATGCCGCTACCTCCGAGCAACCGAATGTCCATCACCACGACGTCAGGATGGAGGAGCAGCGTTTGACGGACAGCCTCCTTGACCGTGGCTGCCTCACCGACGACCGAGAAGCCCGGGTGCGTCTCGATCAGGGTGCGCAGGCCGAGCCGCACGAGCGCGTGGTCGTCTGCAATCAGCACTTTCATAGTCATCTGATCTCTTTGCCGGGCTACGCGATGGCTACATCCGGGTCTTGGTGGCTGTGTTCTGCAGGCCCGAATTGCTGATGGTATGGCACAGCTAGGGTGAGCGCCAGCCCCTCGTCGGGTGCGGTGTCGATGGCGAGCCTCCCGCCAAGCAGACTGGTCCTCTCCTGGATGTTGCGTAGACCGTGACCCTGGCCGGCCGGTACGTTCGCTAGCCCAATACCATCGTCGGAAATACTCAACCGCAGCTCGTCGGGGCCGTACTGCAGGTCCATCTGTACGACCTTGGCACGGGCGTGTCGGGCGCAGTTCGTTAGTGCCTCCCGCGCGATCCGGAATACGTGCTGCCGGCGTTCAGCATCCAGGCGCCGGTTGTCAGACCCCGAGACACGAAACTCCGTCGCCAACAGGGTGTTGGCGCGGAAGTCCTTGAGCATCTTCCGTAGCCCAGTCTCGAGGTCATCCTGCAGCATCTCGCCACGCAGGTCGAAGATGTAGCGGCGTATGTCCCGAATGGCTCGGTTGAGGTTGTCGATGGCGGTCGTCAGCTGCCGCCGCACCTGATCAGCATCGGCCGCCAGGTTGTGCCTCGCACTCTCCAGAATGAGCCCCGAGGCGTAGATAGTCTGGATGATGCCGTCATGAAGCTCCCGACCGATGCGCTCGCGCTCGTCGACCAGTGCGTGCATTTGCTCGGCGTTCTCCAGCCAGATCTCTATCTGGTCCAGGACAGCGCTGAGCGCCTGGACCACGCCAATCGCCATGGCGCCGCCGCATAGAGCTCGGACGAACGCCACGGGAATGCCGGTGGTACGCAGTAGAGTCGCTTCGTTGATCACGCTCGCGGGAAAGAAAGGTGCGCTAGGAACGATCAGCCCGCCGCAAACTGCAAACGCACCCAAGGCGAGAAGGGTCAGACGCATGGGCCAGTGGACCCAGGGCCATCGCTGGGGCTCGATGGTGCGATGTGCCTCGTGACGGAAGCCCCACGCACCCAACAAGCCCCCTGGTAGGGCCAACCCGTAGCGCGCGAGGAGCTCCCCCGCCAGGTTCATGTCTGTGCCCGGGTCTGAAGTGGAGTGCACTACCCACAAGGCAACTGACCACAGCAATAGAATCCCTCCGGCTATCGTCCATCTCTGCCGTTCTCGCTTCTCAGGTGAGATCACCACCTGCAGGCCAAAGGAGAGAAGGACCGCATAGGCGGCAGCCATGGCAAGTAGCCGGAACCACTCGAGCCAGGCCGGCGGCGACGACGTGACCGCCAGCCACGCCGTTGACCATGCCGCGGCGGTCTCCAGGAACCCGAAAGCGGCTAGCGGAGCCAGCTCACGGGCGAGTTCCAGGCGGATTGCACGTCGTGACAGGAACAGAATGGAGAGACCGAGGACGAAGAAGGTCTGACCGTGCAGCAGTGACAGCACTAGCTGGTGAGATGCTTGAGCATCTCGAAGGGCGTCCAAGTGGCAGGTGTCCTTTCCTTGGCTGTGGCTGGACGCCATTATACCAACATGCGTGGCTCCCCGCAACAGAGGTCGGTCCGTTGAACTGGGGCCCTGAATTGTGGACTCGCAGTCCTGGCGATGCGTCACCCCTTGACCTCGCCGTGGGCGTCCAGCAGGTAGCCTTGACTTCCAGCCGAGCCTGTGGTATGTTAGACATCGCGAATGAGCCATTGCAGTCTGCCACGACAGGTTGCTCGACGCTCCCAACCGGTGTATGGAGTCTGCTCATCTCGGGTTTCTCCGAGCGCCATCCACCAGCGCTGTTGCGCCAACAACCCTCGTCTACCTTCGGGTCGTCTGTGGCATTGGCCATTCCTCGGGCCGTGATTGGCTGAGAAGCGATCCCGGTCTCGACATGGATACCGGATTCCTTGAGACTTCTCGCAAACCAAGTGCGGTTCACTGGATGACGTCCGCTCCACACCGTCGCCAGCGATTCACCGGGCGCCTTTCGTCGCCAGGCTGCTGCCGGGCTGGACTCAGTCTGTTCTCCGCAACACCAAGGCTGGGGAGCCCGCCAAGATCACGATATGAAGTGGGTTGCCTGTTGGCTTTGCGCGCCCCGATTCCCCGCAAGCTGCAATAGCCCAAAGGAGGTACAGCCAGTTCACGATTCTGCCAAGCCGGTATAGCTAGTTGGAGCGTTGCCGAGGCCATCGGGCGTGCCTGACTCGGTGCCGAAGACCGAGATGTCAGGAAGTGCAGCATATTCGAGGGGTCCCAGAGCTAGTGTGTGAGCGATAGTTGACCTTCGCGCAGGCAGCCCCAGGGGGCAAAGCAATGGCACCTAGGTAGGACTCCTTGGCGTGGCGGCGTGGCCATTGTAGCGGCTGCCACGATTCGATACGAGTTGAGGAGGAAAAAGCATGGATATGGAACTTGAGAGCCTGTTGCGGCCGCCCGCGAGGGATATGGCGCCCTATCCCGCCAAGGTCATCGTCTTGGCCACCGGAAAGCGGATGGTGGTTCGACAGGCGGAGAGGAAAGACGTGCCTGCGCTTCTGGAGGCGGTGCTCCCGACCATCAGCATTCCCAGGGACTACTACGACATCGTGGGAGCCAGGGTCTACGCGGAGCTTCTGGGTTGGTACCGCTACCGGGTACGGGATCACTACTGTCTAATCGGCCAGGTCGACGGCATCGTGGTAGGCATCGTCAACGGGCGGATGGTCGACCAGGCCATCGGCATGAGCTACCACACCCTCGCGATCGAGAGAGGGCTGCGCATCGGGGCCCACTTGTTCGCTGCCAAGATGGAGCACCACCTAGAATACCTGGGTCAGGACGAGGTCTGGATCACCGCGGAGAGCCCCATTGGATACCGGCGCTGGATGCTCGAGTACGGCCTGGAGCCGCGCGAGGAGATTCAGCACGAGCTTGGAGGAGCGTCCTTCTACGTCCTTACCAAGGACATCTGGGAGGCCAGCAAGCCTCACCTGTGCGTCGGCGATCGACCGGTTCCCGACGATCTGATGGAGGTAGCGACAAGACGCATCATTATCCCTACTGAGAAGGCAATCCAGGAGCAGATACTGGGCGCGATCGCGATGAGAAGGAGGCAGGCAATATGAGAGAGGTAGCCATTCTGGGCGCGGGCATGATACCTTTCGGGAGGCGCGACGAGGATAGCCTCCTGGACATGCTCTCGGTCGCGGCTCTTAATGCGATGGATGACGCGGGCATCGGAGATAGGCCAATAGACGCCCTGTATCTGGGCAACATGGCTGCTGGGTTGTTCAACCATCAGACGGCCGTCGCCAGT
>JASFVG010000123.1:0-11028 GCA_050049955.1 Anaerolineae bacterium
TGCAACGAACCGTCCGCCGAGCAGGGGGTTCTCGTACGTCAAAGGGTAGGCAGAGAACACCAGAGCTATCACAGCCTGGGGTAGAATGATCAGCAGCCCTGCAAGGCGCAGGGCTGACATATCAGGACGTGTTCGGCCATCAAGCCGCCGGCTGAGCCAAGCCCGTGCAGCCGCAGCAGCCGCGAGAGATAGCGGGGGGAAGACCGGGAGCAGGTACCGGGCGTGCTTCTTGGTCCCCAGACTCAACCCTGCCGTGAACAGCGCGACGAATAGGAGCAGCGACAGGAGCGCAAACCTCCGGTCGGGCGGCAGGCGACGCACGAGGATCAGCCCGCCAATCAGGGCGATGACAGCAACTGGCGAGGCACGAAACAGGAGGACAAGCGGGTAGAACGCGGGGCCCGGGCGCATCACCATCCGCCCTGCAAAGAAGACCGGGCGCTGGACAGACGTCAGATGCCTATCGGCGAGTGTGAATGCCGTTCGGACTGTCGCGATGGGGTCGCTCCACATCCCAGGGTGAAGGGCACAGAACGTGACCGCCACCGAGGCGAGGAAGAGCGAGCCATGCAGCAGCAGGCGAAAGCAGCCGGCTCGCTGCTCGGAACCCCTCAACGCGGATAGGAGGTAGCCCACGCCCAGCAGCAGGGGCACGAAAGCGAGCAGAATCAGTGCAGGGGACTTGGTCAACAGAGCCAGGCCGGCAAGCAGTCCGACCAGGGGCCACCACACGGTCCGGCGCGGCTCCTGCAGTCCAATTAGCGCGCCCACCAGTCCGAGGAGAGTCAGGTTCGCCAGCAGCGCGTCGGTGTGGAGCAATCCCGAGTGGCCGATGAGATACGGATCGAGGGCCAAGAGGCCGACGCCGATCAGCGCAGTGAGTCGGTCGAATAGGCGTGACAGCATCAGGCCGAGTATGCCGAGCGTCAGGGCGTTGACCAGCACGACGGCCATCCTCCCTGCGGAGAGGAAGAACCCGAGATGCCGGAATGCCTCGCCGCTCTCCGGGTCCAGCCACGCCAGCCGGCGTATCCAGTCAAGATGGCGGGCGCTCTCTGCAGGGTTCAGGCGTCGCTGGGCGAAGATGCCCGCGGCCCCGAGCCACATCGTGGTCACGCCGGGATGCCCTGTCGGAGGTATCGCTGACCAATCGCCCGCGGCAAGCGCATCGCCAAAGCCGATGGATCGATAGACCCAGTTGGGCTCATCAGGGGTTACGTAGCGGCCCAGAGGAACGCATCTCAGCGCGAGCCCAACAAGCACAAGCAGACTGAGGCACGAGGCGAACAGCCTTCGAGAGACAGGGCCAGAGGCAGCCGTATCGTGGCTCAGTGTGTCACCTCCACCTGACCAAGAGTGAGGATGTCCTGACCGGCGGCGCTGTCCAGCGGCAGTCGGCGACCGTCCGAGGGGCGGTAGAGACCCACGAATATACGGTAGTTCCCTGGGAGGATGCCATCAGGGACTACCAAGGCACGGTGGTCCACGAGCTCCTCACCCATGGGCCACGTCTGAGCTGAGTCTGGGGCGGTGGTGGGATGCCCGTCGCTCTGAGCAATCGGGGGTTTGTCCGGCAGCCCCAGGTGGAGGAAGACAGCATAGTCCTGGTCGATTGGGGCGACAGCTTGCCACGTGAGCGGTACGGCCAGCACATCCCCCGGAGCCATCTGGGCATCAACCGTCGGGTAGCGCAACGTGATCTTGCCGTCGAACGATGCCTCGCCCGTGCCCGGGCCGACACCGACCGTGTGGAAGTCAGGAGCTACATAGAGGGCCAGGTTGTGATTTCCAAACCAGGTGGACTCAAGGCGATAGGCATTGCTTGCCAGCCATGCGTTCGGCGGGTTGTTCGCGTCTCGAACACCGACCCCATAGCTGAATCGCCAGAGGCGGTCGTGGGAAGCGAATATGGACTCCAGCTCAGGTCCCACCGTCTGGGGTGTCCAGTAGGCGCGATAGAACGTCAGGGTGTGATCTGGGTAGTAGCTCAACACGTAGCCAACCTGCCAGATGTAGACGTAGACAAGCGCGTCGCCGGGCTCGGCTGCGGCGCGGAGGCGTGCGATAGCAGGCTGGGGCTTCTCGGCCTGGCCGACGGGGAGGGCGAAGACCTGCGCTAGGCCGGGAGCCCACAGGGCGATGATGCCGATGAGGGCGACGACCAGGACCGCTGGGACAATGCGCGGGAGGTGGCGCCCCAACGTGAGCGTGCCGCGAGCCACGAGGAGATAGAAGATGGGCCCGAGGTATAGTAGGAATCGCGGGAAGAAGAAGGAGAAGACCGACTGCATCAGAAAGGCTCCCAAGAGGGGCACGGAGACCCACGTGGCCCAGAACGCGGCACGTCTGTTGGTCAGTAGACCGACAAGCGCTATGGTTGCCAGGCCCAAGCCAACCAGGTCGGCGCGAAGGCTTTCTTGACCCACGCCCGCTCCGAACGCCAGGAGGACTTCTCGGAGATAACTGGGAAGGGACAGCGAGTCACGGACGGAGAGTTCAGCAGCTCCGCGGGCCGTGGACTCGAACATGGGCACTGCCCAAGGGCTGACTAGCAGAAGCACCGCAAGGGCCGCTAGGAGCCATCGCGAAAGCGAGGCAGTGGATGGCCGCCAGTCGGTCTCTGCCCGCACGACGGCGATCCCCAGGCTTCCCGCTGTCCATAACCCTTGCCCAAGAACCAGAAGTGCGAAGTAGTAGTGGGTTGCCACGCCCGCTGCAGTGCTCAACACGTAGACTGCCCACCAACGGTGCCCACCTAGCCTGCGTGTCGTCCTGCACCGTGCGTATCCGAGTTTGCACCCCCAGGCATACGTGGAGAGCAGCGCCAGGAAGGTGACGAATGCATAGCCCTTTGCCTCACGTCCGTAGTAGACGTGGATCGGGGCCAGGGCAACCAGAAGTGCTCCCAGCAGAGCAGCCCGTCTGTCACCCTGCCACGCGCCCACGGTCCAGGTGAGTGCGACGACCAGCACGCCTGCTGTCGCAGAGAAGAAGCGCATCGAGAAGGGGGAACTACCGACAAACTCCTTCCAGACACCCAGAGCAAGACGGTGCGCCGGAGGGTCGGTGTCCTGTGTGGCACGCGATTCTCGAAACACGCCGAGCAAACCCTGATGGGCAAAGTAGACGTTGTTCCCCTCGTCCCACCAGAGAGGGCGATGGTCCAACTGCACCACGCGCAGCGCGAAGCCAATGAGAAGCACGGCGGACAGACCTGCGATCCACTTCCTACTCTGCCCATTCAGAAGCGTTCTCATTGCCGTGAGCTTGATGGATAGAGACCTGCAGCAGACACAGTGTGTGGAGATGGCGTTGCGTGGGGACGCGACTCTCACCGGAGAAGAGGGTGTCTGCCCCGCACGCGGGGCACAGAGTGCGGGCTAGCCGAGGTAGCCAAGCGAGCGGAGCCGTTCCTCTACCTCGGCCGTCTCCTCACCAGATAGCGCTGCCCCAGGGCCCTGCGCCTCTTCCATCGTGCGAACGTACGTCACCGGGCGCGTGAGGCTGAGGGCTGAGGTCAAAACACGCCCGTCCATATCGTCCGGCACCGCCAATCCCATCAGATGCAGAATGGTCGGCGCTAGGTCCATGATGCGAGCGTCCTCCACCGATGCCCCCGACCGTATTCCTGATCCCCACGCGATGAAGATGCCGTGCCGCCGGTGACAGCCAGAGTCACCCCGGATCTGGCGGGTGACGATGTGCCGATCGGCAGCGAAAAGCGGAAATGCGATGGCGCGATAGCCATCGAGAACAAGATGCAGATCGGCACTGCGAGATGCGTAGGGACCAGATACGATGGTGTCGCCAGGGATGACCTGATCTACCATCGGCTCATCCGTCTCGGGATGGCTGAGCTGGCGCAAAGCGTCGATGACTCGCTGTTGCACAGCCGCGCGCTGAGCGCCGGGCTCCACGATCCCTTCTGGTTCGCGGCCCCGTAGATTGATGTAGATCTGGCCCACGTGACCGATGGAGTACGCAAGCGTCCGGGACCAATCCACGTCATCGAACGAGAGGAACCTGCTGACCACCCGGTTGCGGGCAGATCTGGACACCTGCCAGACGTAGTTCTGCAGCCCAGCACGCTCGATCAAGTGCCAGATGGACGCGGGCGTGAGCCCAGCCCGGAACAGCCCTGTCTTGAGCCGCGTCCACGCCCCCTTCTTGAGCTGCAGCAAGCCCTGGTCCAACAGGAAGAGGTTCAGGTTGACCGTATGGTGAAGCGGACCGAAACCATGGTCGGACATCAAAATCACCGTCGTGTCATCGGTCAGTCGTTCGATCATCTGCCCTACGTAGGCGTCGATGTGCTGGTAGATGCGCTTGAAAGCTGGACCGAACCTGGCGGCCCCGACCGCGTCGAATCGATTGTGCGACGGGTCGACGTACTTCCACATCGCGTGTTGGAGGAGGTCTGTGGCCTGGAAATGGAACATCAGGAAATCGTACGGATGGTCCTGCATCAACCTGAGAGCGTACTGGCCTCGGCGATCGACGAGCTCCACCAGGTCCGCCGTGAAGGCCTCCTCATTGCCCTCCTTGTACTGGACGCCGGGTGCAATGCGGTAGGGGGGCAGTTGACCCGCATACTGATCGAGCAAGTCGGCCGGGTAGCTGATGGTTCCCACGGTCGGAGACAGCAGACCACCGATGACGAACCCGTTGAGCGGCTTTGGCGGGTAGGTGACGGGGACGTTCATGATCCCGACTGTGTGTCTGGACTGGGAGAGGATATCCCACAACGTAGGGGCGCGCAGCGAAGAACTGTTTATCAGCTCGAATCGGCCGCCCAGGGGGCGAATGAAATCGAACACGCCGTGCTTGCCCGGGTTCTTCCCTGTGGCGAAGGTCGGCCAGGCTGGCGAGGTTACCGGAGGAAGCGTCGATTCCAGCGGCCCCTGAACGCCCTCGACCATCAGGCGGGCGAGATTGGGCAGATCGCCCAGCTCCGCCCAAGGATGGATCAGATCGAAGGTGGCCCCGTCGATACCAATTGCCAAGACACGGCTCATTCCTGCTCCTGCGCCGCATCCAGCACTCGTCGTACGACGTAGATCGGCTTGTCCTGGGCTTCGTGGTACGTGCGGGTCATGATCTCGCCCAGGAGCCCCATCATCAGGAACTGGACTCCAAGCACGATAAGCAGTACGGAGAGCATAGTCCAAGGGCTGGTACCAATGCGGAAGCTGCGGAAAGCCTCCTCACCATAGAGAAGGCCGCGCATAACCTTTGTGCCAACCAGATAGACGCCGATCAGGCCACCGATGCCCGAACTCAGAAGGCCGAAGGTGCCAAAAAGCTGCATGGGGCGCTTGGAGTAGCTGATCAAGAAGGAGACCGTCACAAGATCGAGCAGCACTCGGGGTGTCCGAGCCAGTGCACTGTACTTGGACTCGCCAGCCTCGCGGGGTCGATCATTGACGGGCACCTCGGCCACCCGGACGCCGATCAGGCTAGCCATCTCGGGGATGAAGCGGTGGAGTTCACCGTAGAGGTTCAGCTGCTTGACCAGGTCACGGCGAAGCGCCTTCAGCGAGCAGCCCCGATCATGGAGATGTATGTCGCTCGCGTTGGCGATGAGCCAGTTGGCTACCATCGAGGGGAGCCTGCGTGTGAGGAAGGGCTCTTTCCTATCTTTGCGCCAGCCGTTGACGAGATCATAGTCCCCGGCCTCCATGACCTCCAGCAGGCGGGGGATGTCGGCGGGATCGTTCTGTCCGTCGGCGTCCATCGTCACGATCACTTCGCCGCGGGCGTAGTCAAAACCGGCGTCGAAAGCGGCGGTCTGGCCGAAATTACGCCGGAATTCGACGATACGCAGGTTCGGCTCATTGTCCTGGAGCCGGCACAATACCCCGACGCTGTCATCGGAACTGCCATCGTCGACGGCAACGATCTCATAGGGACGTCCCATCTGCTGAAGCACCTCGGTCAGCTCTGAGATCAACCTTGGCAGGGACCCGGCCTCGTTGTATACGGGCAAGACGATTGAGAGATCAACGCTCGACTCTAGAGCATCCATGGCATAAGTGTCCTATGCGGCATAAGAACGGAGCCAACGGAGCCATTGACAACAGTGCGCTGTGGATTATAGCACACCGATCCGATGGGTCAATGCCACTTGGGCCCACGCAGCACTTCTTCCAGTACGCCTCTGTCGACACGCGACGCGAGATCGCGACTCAAGGGAGCCACAGAGACGACGCGGTCGACAGCCAGTGCGTAGATATCGGAATCGGGCTCAGTCTGTTCGGGATGGTGGATGGCTTCGTAGTCAATCTGCATGGGGTCTACCAACTTGTCGCGTTGAGGCGGCAGGGGAACGAAGTAGGTATGCCTTGAAGCGCGTGTCAGCCGCCAGGGGGTGTCTGGGGTGGCGGTATCGGGCACGTTGAGGCAAAGCACGTCGACGTCGAACGGCAGTGGGTCTTCCAGCAGCAGCCGGCCGAAAAGGCGGGCGAAGTGGATCGCGGCTGTGAAGTCGACTGCCTCCGAGGGCTGTGTGTGCATCGCCTTGGGGGTCTGCAGAGAGGCGGCCAGGGCGGGCAGACCGTTGACCGCTGCCTCAAGGGCGGCACCCACCGTGCCGGAGATGGAGACGTCAGCCCCCAAGTTCTCGCCATAGTTGATCCCGGAGACAACCAGCGCGGGCCGTCGCGGGACCACTTCCATGAGCGCGTGCTGGACAGTAGCGGCTGGAGAGCCATCTACTTGGTAGGCTGCGACTCGCTCGCCGGCGACTTCCAGCGGACAGCAGACTATGCTCCCCGTGTGGTGGTGGGGCAAGCTCCTAGCTGCGCCGGACCGCTGTTCGCTGGGAGCAACGATGAGGACTTCTCCAAGAGCAGAGGCCGCCAGAGCCGCGGCGCGTAACCCTGGCGACGTGATGCCATCGTCGTTGGTGACGAGGATGAGGGGCGGGGTCTCAGAGTGATTCGACACAGTGCATTGATGGCCAGATCGGGTCAGCTCGGCCAGCCGCACCGGGGACGCAGACAGCAGGGCCTGCCTCCCGGCGGGAGTCCCCGAGGCTGTGGAGTCGACGGCCGGGCTTTCCATACCTACGCTATCGCTCGATCTGCCTCCTTTGCCAGGCGGATGCCCTCCTGCTCGTCCACCTGCGTCAGAACGAGTCCACCCACAACGAAGAAGACGATGAGTGAGATGATGCTCAGCCGGCTCCCCCCGGCGATCTGACTGACCACGCCGAACAGCAGTGGCCCGAATATGCCGGCGAACTTCGAGCTGGTGCTGAAAAAGCCGAAGAACTCAGCGGACTGGCTCTTGGGCACCATTGCACCGTACAACGATCGACTCAACGCCTGGGATCCGCCTTGAACGGTCCCCACTGCGAAGGCCAGGATGTAGAAATGGATTGCGGTCTGCATAAAGAAGCCGGCGACTGCGATAAGCGTGTAGACGCCGAGCGATAGGAGGATGGAGCGCTTGGTCCCCAGCCGCCTGGCGAGCCATCCGAAGCCAAACGAGAACGGAATCCCCACGAATTGCATCATCGCCAGGGCAATGGTCATGTCCGTCAGACCAATGCCTATCTCGTCCCCGTAGGCCGTGGCCATCTTGATGATGGTGCCGATGCCATCGTTGTAGATCCAGAAGGCGATGAGAAAGATCAGCAACTGCCTGTACCGGGTGATTTGACCAAATGTGCGCGACAGGCGTTGGAAGCCAGCACGCACGGCGTTCCTGCTTTCCCCCTCACGCACCACCACCTGGGGCTCCGGCACGTGGCGCAGCAAGGGTATCGAGAAGACGGCCCACCAGACGGCCACGCTGAAGAAGGAGGCGCGCAGCGCGAAGCCCACTCCGGGCATGAAGAACCACTCCGGCTTCATGTACCACAGCACGTTGACGATCAGCAGAATGCCCCCCCCCAGATAGCCCAATGCGTAGCCCCGCGTCGATACCTGGTCGATGTCATCCTTCTGCGCGATGTGTGGAAGCAATGACTCATAGAACACGTTGGCTCCCGCGAATCCGACATTGCCCAGAATGAAGAGGACGGAGCCGAGAACGTAGGTGTCGTCTCCGAGGAACACGAAGAGCGCCGTGGCGACTATGCCTAACGCGGCGAAGGCGGCCACGAAGCGCTTCTTCCTGCCACTGCAATCGGATATGGCTCCCAGTACTGGAGCCAATATGGCCACCAGGAGCAGGGCAATGGAGGTGGTATAGGCCCAGTAGGCTGTGGCATTCGCGTCACCGAGGCCGGCGGCCTTGACCATCGCTCGATAGAACGGTGGGAACATAGCGGCCATCACCGTCGTGACGAAGGCACTGTTGGCCCAGTCGTACATCGACCAAGCATTGATGACCTTTCTGTAGTGTCTGTCTTGCTCGGAACGCACGGGAGCCCCCCTTTTCTGATAGTGTCCGGCCATTGTACCACACCACCAGTGGACGCCAAACTCTGCCCGCCGCTTCCGTATGGCACTTGCTGCCTCATGGATGGACGCCAGATACGCGGCGAGAGGATCAGCCGGGCCGCGCGGAGGACGGGCAATACTCGATCTGGAGCGACGGCCCTCCCACGCCTATCTTTGACTAGCGAGGCGCTTCCAACTATACTAGGCCAAATGGCAAGCCTGCGTACTGGCCGGCCAGGGGATCGCGGGAGAGAGTCCAGGTGATCAACCTACTGATCGTTGGCCCTAACGGAAGAATGGGGCGGGCATTGGTGAGGGCCGCGGTCGAGCACCCGGCGATCGCTGTGGTCGCGGGCGTAGGTCCGCAGGGGCGGGACTACATTGGATTGGACCTGGGGCTCCTGGTTGGGCTGGGCAGGCCCGTTGGGGCAAAGGCCTACGACGATATCCACGACGTGATCGGCGCTTGCGACGTCGTCCTGGAGTGCACCGAACCAACCGTGTCGATGCAGGCCCTGGAAGCGTGCCTAAACCATAGGAAGGCGCTCGTGACGGGGACTACGGGCTTTTCCAGAGATCAGGTTCGGCGGCTGAGAGCCGCAGGCGGTACTATCCCTGTCTTGCACGCCTCCAACTCCTCGCCCATCGTCCATACCCTCTACCGTTTAATCAGGCTTGCAGCCCGGGAGGTAGGGAGCGAGGCGGACATCGACATCGTCGAGATGCACCACAATAGGAAGCCCGATGCCCCCAGCGGAACCGCAAGGGAAATCGGGGATATCATCGCGGATGAACTCGGACTCGAACTCGACGAAGTCGCCGAGTATGGAAGAGAGGGACTGGGTACCAGGCCGCGTCCTTCGATCCAGTTCAGCTCGATCAGATCAGGTGGGGCTCGGTCGACCCATCGGGTGATCTTTGGCTTCGCGAACGAGAGGCTCGAGCTGAGCCATCAGGTGTACAATCGAGATGCTTTCGCGGGTGGGCTCATCAGGGCCGTCGAGTTCATCGGTAGCCGCAGCCCTGGCTACTACACGCTGGAAGCGGCGTTGGCGGCCTAGGAGCGCCCAGGGATGCCGAACCGACCCAAAGAACCGGTAGGCGCCTCATCCATTCCCGTTGTTGCTCTAGTGGGTCGCTCTGGAAGCGGCAAGACGACGTTGCTGGAGAAGCTTATCCGTGAATTGAAGCAGCGGGGCTATCGGCTGGCAGCCGTCAAGCACCACCACCACAGCGATCTCGTGATCGACCAGCCCGGCAAGGACTCCTGGCGGTTTGCCCAGGCTGGTGCCGATCACGTCGTCATCGCGGGGCCGCGCAGGGTGATCGATATCCGTACCTTCAGGGAGGAGGCCACGCTTGAGAAGGCTATTGGCGCCATCCGCGGTGTTGATCTCATCCTGATTGAGGGCTTCAAGCAGGCTGATGTGCCGAAGATCGAGGTCAGCCGGGATCAGCCAGACTCTGATCTGATCACCCCCCCTGACAGACTCGTCGCCATCGTTGCAGATCGGCGATTCGGTCTGAGCGTGCCTCAGCTAGATCTCGAGGACGTGGTTGGCCTGGCGGACACCATCGAAGCACGCTTCCTCAGATAATCCCAACTGTCAATAGCACAGGAGGGTCGCCCAGCATGGGCGACCCTCCTTCAAACCCCGTTCGTCCGGACCTAGCGAGCGGTCTAGGTTTCTGCTATGGCCTGATTCTCCCCACGGCTTGCCAGCAGAGCGCGTCCCCAGATCCAGATCGCGCCCAGACCGAGCAGAATGGCTCCGAGCCTGACGAGCCAGCCCAGCACAGGTACCGCGGTGACGATAGCGAATAGCACCACCCCCAGTACCATGGGCCACCAGCGGCTCTGCTCCGCGGGCGATTTCAGGGCGCGGAAGATCAGCTGTCCGATCAGAACCGCGATGACGATTGCGCTGACGTAGCGCCAGAGGAGGCTGAAGCTGAAGCCGGTCGCGGACGTGACGATGCCACCCAGGACCGCAAGTCTTCCAGCCAGGCCGCCCAGGGTAACCACTCCGAAGACAATGGTCAACAGGACGGTGGCGATCAGTAGCAGCGCCATCAAGACCGCAAAGACGGCGATCGCGACCACGCCCCAGCCCAAGCTGGGCAGTGGTTGGGTCTCCACGTTCCTGGCGAGCTTGCGGGTCCAGTCCGGTACGACCCACATCATCAACACGCCAACCAGGAGGAGTGAGACAAGACGTCGGAACTGGCGCAGGAACCACCAGCCGGTCCTCAAAGCTGGAGAGGGAGCTGGCTTTGCCTCCGCTTCGGGTTCCTTCGGTATATACCTCGTGAAGTCGACCTCGCCAGCGACAGCGCCGCCTGGCAGGGCAGCCTCAGCGTTGGCGGTGTAGTTGAGGTCGCCAGCGACTTGCGCCCCGCTCTCCACGGTCAATCCAGCGGGGATGGAGGGCACCGCGGGGAGGTTGGGGATGAATGACGCAAATGGGGGTATCTGCTCCCCCGTGTCCGTTCCGCCCACGTCGATGTTGGCGTCCCCCCCGATCGAGCCGGCGATCTTCACTGCACCCCCGGAGGCCGTGACGTCGCCGCTCACGTCCCCACCGAGCAAGGTCTGATAGCCACCGTAGATGACGTCTCCGCCGATGGACGATTCTGGCCG